>JBDKUU010000196.1:0-1920 GCA_039679525.1 Phycisphaerales bacterium
CGGCGATTCGCTGACCTGAACCGGGACGGGTTGGGCAGCCGTGGGGTCCTCGGCGGAAGCCGAAGCCCCATCCGTCTCCAGCAGGCTGGCCCGATCCGCCACAACTTCCATCGGGATCTCGCGATCGCGCTGGCCGTCCCAACAGAGGACCGAATTCTCCCGGACCTCCTTGAGGGTCAGGTAACCGAGTTGCTCGCCGCACTGAACCCACTTGACCGTGTCCTTGCCGGTCTCACGAATGTATGCGAAGGACGCGCTCGGATCCGAAGCCGAGCAGCTCGTCCCGAGCAGCGTGAACTGGGCGGTAGGCGCAGGCGGCCTAGGTCCTGGTCCCGGACGCGGAGTAACAGGGCCCGCATCCGACACCTTCGCCGGGGCTATGATCTTGGGGTCGATAATGTCCTTGAAAAGCTCCGCTTGCTTGACCAGAGGCGGTTTGGCGTCCTTGCTGGACGAGTTCTTGTCCCCGTGCAGTTTCTGGAACTGCTCCACGGCGCCGAGCGATGAAAGGACCTTCTCCATTCGCTGATCGTTCTTGTCGCCGAGATGAATCAGCGACACAGGTCCGAGAAGCGAGGTCAAAACCACGCCTGCGAACGCCACCGCAGCCACACCCGTGATACGCAATGTCTTGATCATAAGGACACCCCTTCCCTAGTCTTTGACATTGCCGGCGGCCGCAGGTTCCCTCCAATGCTTAATTTTCTGCATATACTCCTCCTCGTGCCCGGCATAACCGGTGCTCTTCTCCGGGGTATGACACGTCAGACAGCTCGTTTTCGGCCCGCGTGTCGGTTTCACACCGAGCGATTCGTTGTGCTCGGAGCCCGGACCATGACAATTTTCACACCCTACATCCTTGAACTGCGGCGTTTTTTCCTCCGTGACGTAGCCGCCTTCATATTCGAACCCAATCACATGACAGATCACGCACTCCGGATCGCGGTCCGAACCCACCTTCTTCAGCGAATTCAGGGCGTCCGCGTGGCCTTCCGTGATCCATTCATCGAATTCGGCCTGGTGGCACGGCCTGCAAGACTCCGAGCCCGCGTACGAAAGACCGTCGGGCAGCGGAATCCGGGGATAGCTCTCCAACAAGTTGGCGGCCGCGACCAGTTGCTGATACTGCCTGTACAGTTGGACGAGAGCCGGATCGTTCGGCAGATCCTCTGTGACCGGAACGTCCTCGAATCGCAGGGTCGGCCTGCCTCCCGAGACCGGGTTCGCCACCTCCAGCCGACAGACATGGCGTCCCAGGCGACCCGCCGTGACCACAACCGGCGCAGCGCCGGGCTCGCTCAGAAGGTGCGGCTCATCGACATCCGTGGGACAGACGATGCAGTCGATCCCCTTGGCTTTGGCCGTGAGTTCCGCCAGCACGCCGCTGTCGCTGGAGCGAAGAACCAGGATATTGACGGCCGAGTCGCCGGCCTCGCCTCCGAAAAGCTGTGCGGCCTGCTCCACGGACGCATTCTGGGGGTCGAAAGACGCGACGTTGACAGTCAGGCCCCGGTCCGAGAACCGTTTCGAGAGCACCTTGGGCCCGCCGCCCTGGTCCTTGAGAAGGTCGAACGACTGTCGCGTGTTCGCCAGCAGCCCCAGATGCTCGGCCGTCGCGACGTCCTGGGCGGTCAGGCAGACCATGTCGTAGTTCAGGAGACGCAGCCCTTCGAACAGGACGCGGAACTTGATGAGGTCCTGCTCTCCCTCGCCGGCCGCCAGGTTCCCGGTCTCCACGATCAACCGACGGGACGTGGGCACCCGGTCGAAGATCGCGGTCCGCTTCTCCAAGCCCCCGAGCTGGCCGCCGGAACACCCGCAAGGCCGCAACGAACCCAATTCATTCCCGGTGAGGAACAGGACCAGCGGGGCCCCTTCGCTTTCCTTCGTGGGCGATTGCGGAGCGACTGTCTCCGAAGG
>JBDKUU010000197.1:0-4092 GCA_039679525.1 Phycisphaerales bacterium
GGTACCCGGTTCGAGAAGAAAACCTCAGACGCCCCGCAGCCCGCAACCGCTAATCCGGCTGTGTCAATTTGCCCGCCGACCGTGAGGAAAATCTCCTGTGCGTTATTAGGATATATTCGCGTTTTGGCGAAAAGAAAACGCAAAATGATGTTTGTTTTCGTTGACGGCGAGGGTATTTAAGAGTCTGTTCGGATTCTGGCGGATGTCATTGCTTCTGCGGTTTGGGCCCGTGGAGTGAATCGAATTGCCCGCGTGTGTATGGTTGGGGTTTGTGCCTGGAGATGCGGCGCAGCCTGGAGCCAACCAGCGGTAGCGACCTCTCACCTGAATCCAGACCGACGAGAGAGATTGCCACGATACGGAGGTTTCCCACGCCGTGACAACGGCCGGAGGGAACCGCAAGAGCTTTCACACACATAGATAGAAAGAAAGGGAACCTATGGAGTCATTAGCGATTCTGGCCCAGGCGGTGGCTGCGGCCAAGCCGGGTGTGCCTTGGCATCTGTGGGACACGCTGATCTTGGGGGCGTTCTTCCTGGGGATGATCGTCATCGTGTTGTGGGTGCTCTTGCAGAAGGAAGAGACGTCGTCGGACTACTTCCTGGCCGGCAGAAGCGCGGGATGGCTTTCGATCGGCTCGTCGATTTTCGCCTCCAACATCGGGTCGGAGCACCTGGTGGGCCTGGCGGGGGCGGGCTTTGTCAGCGGTATGGCCATGGCCCACTGGGAGATGCACGGCTGGCTCATCCTTGTCTTGGGTTGGGTGTTCGTCCCGTTCTATGATCGCATCAAGGTCTTCACCATGCCCGAGTTCCTCGAGCGAAGGTTCAACCCGAGCTCGCGATCGATCCTGTCGATCATCTCCCTGGTCAGCTACGTGCTCACGAAGGTGGCCGTGACGGTCTACTCCGGCGGCGTCGTGTTCAGCACGGTCTTCGGGATCGACAGGGTGCCGGATTCGGCGCCTCTGTTGGGCGGAATGGACATGTTCTGGGTCAGCGCGATCGGCCTGGTCGTGATCACGGGCATCTACACGGTCCTCGGCGGCATGAAGGCCGTCATGTACACCTCCGTGCTGCAGACCCCTGTGCTCCTGATCGGCTCGGTGGTGATCCTGGTCGCGGGTCTGTCCAAGGTCGGCGGCTGGGGCGAGGTGGAGCGGATCTGCGGCGCCAACTGCAACCTGGTTCGCCCGCCCAGCGATCCGAACTTCCCGTGGACGGGCGTATTGTTCATGTCGCCGATCATCGGCTTCTGGTACTGGTGCACCGACCAGTACATCGTCCAGAGAGTGCTGTCGGGCAGGAACCAGAAGGAAGCCCGCCGCGGAGCGATCCTGGCCGGCTACTTCAAGCTGCTGCCGGTCTTCATCTTCCTCGTCCCCGGCATGATCGCCTACGCCTTGAACACCAAGGGCCTGCTCGCCATTCCGACGACGGCGACGGGACAGCCGGACGCGGACAAGGCCTTTTCGACGTTGGTCGCCCAGCTTCTGCCCGTCGGTTTCAAGGGCGTGGTGGTCTGCGGCCTGCTCGCGGCGTTGATGAGCTCCCTGGCGTCGCTGTTCAACTCCTCGGCGGCCCTGTTCATCGGCGACTTCTATAAGAAACTCGTCCCCTCCGCCAGCGAGAAGCACCTCGTCGTGGCCGGCAAGATCGTCACGGCGGTCGTCGTGGTCCTGGGGATCGTGTGGATCCCTGTGATGAAGGGCATGGGCAACGTGCTGTATCAGTACCTGCAGGGCGTTCAGAACCTGCTGGCTCCCGCCATCGCGTCGGCGTTCCTCCTGGGCGTGTTCTGGAAACGCGCCTCGGGCGGCGGCGCGCTGACCGGTTTGGTCGCGGGCTTCGGAATCGGCATGTTCCGGCTCACGCTCGATGTGATGATCGGCGGCAAAATCAAGGCGATCAGCGGCGCCCTGGATCTGGCTGCCGATCAGAAGGCCGCCAAGCTGGCCGAGCTGGCGCAGCAGTATGGCGTCTTCTACCGGATCGAAGCCGTGAACTGGCTGCACTTCGGCGCCATGCTGTTCGTGTTGTGCGTCGCGATCATGGTTATCGTGAGCCTTCTGAGCAAGCCGCCCGCCAAGGAACAGTTGCGGTTCACCTACGGGGCGGCCACTCCCGAAGAGAGGGCGGCCACGCGGGCCAGTTGGAATGCCTGGGATGTTGTGCACTCGGCCATCGTTCTCGGCATCATCGTGGCGTTCTACGTCTATTTCTGGCAGCGATTCTAACCCCTCGATGGGTGTTCGAAGCGGCCTTGGAGAGAGTGAAATCATGGCGTACACAATTGGTTTGGATTACGGCACGAATTCCGTGCGATGCGTGATCGTCGACACGGCTGACGGACGGGAACTCGGCACGTGCGTCTACGAGTATGAGACCGGCCAGGCGGGCATTCTGCTCGACCCGGCCGATCACAACGTCGCCCGCCAGAACCCGGCCGATTATCTCAAAGGGGCCGAGGTCACGGTTGCCGGCGCGATCGCACAGGCCAGGCAGGCCGATCCCGGCTTCAACCCGAAGGACATCGTCGGCATCGGCGTGGACACGACCGGCTCGACTCCTCTTCCGGTGGACAAGAACGGCACGCCCGTGGCGATGCTTGACGAGTTCAAGGGCAACATCAACGCTCACGCGTGGCTTTGGAAGGACCACACGGGCTACGCCGAAGCCGCGGAGATTACGGAGCTGGCGAAACGGGATCGTCCCCAGTACCTGGCCAAGTGCGGCGGGACCTATTCCTCCGAGTGGTTCTTCAGCAAGGTCCTTCACTGCCTGCGGGCGGACCCGACGGTCTTCGACGCCGCGTACACGTGGGTCGAGCACGCCGACTGGCTGCCCGCGGTTCTGACGGGGACCGATCATCCGGACCAGATCCGGCGGTGCCGCTGCGCGGCCGGGCACAAGGCCATGTTCAGCGATTCGTGGGGCGGATACCCGGACGCGGAGTTCCTCTCCGATCTCGATCCCAAGCTCGGGCAACTGCGAAAGACCCTGGGCGACCGGACGTACGCGGTGGATCAGGCTGCGGGCAAGCTGACGCCCGCCTGGGCCGCCAAGCTCGGATTGCCGGCGGGGATTCCCGTCGCGATGGGCGCGTTCGACGCGCACCTGGGCGCGGTGGGCTCGGGAATCAAGGGCGGCGTCCTGGTCAAGATTATCGGCACCAGCACCTGCGACATGGTGGTCTCGCCCAGCAGCGCCGAGCTTCCGGACATCCCGGGCATCTGCGGCATCGTCGACGGCTCCATCCTGCCCGGCTATTACGGTTTGGAGGCAGGCCAGTCGGCGGTGGGCGACTTCTTCAACTGGTTCGTCAATTATCTCCAGCCCGGCGGCAAGGAAAGCGGCTCCCACGCGAGTTTGACGGAGCGGGCCGCGAAACTCAAGCCCGGCCAATCGGGACTGTTGGCTCTGGACTGGAACAACGGCAATCGCACGATCCTCGTCGATCAGCGGCTCACGGGTTTGCTGGTGGGGCAGACGCTCCACACGAAACCTGAGGAAATCTATCGCGCGTTGATCGAAGCCACCGCGTTCGGCGCGTTGACGATCATCAATCGGTTCGAAGAGTTCGGCGTGAAGATCTCCGAGGTCGTCAATTGCGGCGGCATCGCGGAGAAGAACGCCATGCTCATGCAGATCTACGCGGACGTGACGGGCCGGGAGATGAAGATCAGCCGCTCGGCGCAGACCTGCGCCCTGGGCTCGGCGGTCGCCGCGGCGGTCGTCGGCGGGGCGCACCCGTCGTACGAGAAGGCCCAGGCCGCCATGTGCGGGATCAAGACCCAGACCTTCAAGCCCATCGCGGCCCATCACAAGGTCTATCAGAAGCTGTACAAGCTCTACCGCCGTCTGCACGACGGCTTCGGCATCAAGGGCAAGACGCTGGCCATGGGGGACGTGATGAAGGAGTTGCTGGCGATCAAAGAAAAGGCAAACACGTAAAGAAAAATCCGAAATTCGAAGCACGAAATCCGAAACAAATTCAAAACCCAAAACTCAAAGGCTCAAAACGGCTCATTCGAAGGGCGCCAGCGTTTCGGTTATTTGGATTTCGGTCCTTTGAATTTGTTTCGGATTTCGA
>JBDKUU010000198.1:0-4645 GCA_039679525.1 Phycisphaerales bacterium
ATGAGCCCCGTCTGGGACTCACGAGCATTCTGACGGGCGATAGCGAGTATCCGGACGCCATCCGGCCCAGCGGACTGACGGGCCTGGTCATCATCTACTCAGGTCCCGCGGCGAGCAATCCGGCTGAGCTGCTGGCCAGCCTTCCGATGAAGGACCTGATCGGGAGCGTCGCGAAGGACTACGACCGGATCATCATCGACACTCCGCCGGTCCTGCTGGTCAGCGACGTCAAGATGCTGGCTCGATTGGTGAACGCGACGATCCTGGTGTTCAACGCCGGCGCGACGAAGCGGGGCACGGCCCAGCGGACGATTTTCGAGTTCCAGGAAGTGGGCGCCAACATCGTCGGTTGCGTGCTGTTCGGCGTCGAGGCCATGAAGGGCGGGTACTTCCGCCAGCAGTTCAAGGCCTACCGAAAGTACGTGAAAGGGCAACTGGCGGGGCAGCCTGCCTGAGGCCGACGCGGCGTGTCGTTGAAAAAGGGGTTTCCATTCCCTGGTTTGGACCGTAGAATAGCGGCTCGCTTTTTCCATAACTGACTGTTCGAGGGGTTTGAAAGCATGGAAAAGTTCCTGGTGACGGGTGGAGCCGGATTCATCGGCTCGAACATCTGCAAGCGGCTGGTTGCTGAGAAATGCTTCGTGCGGGTCGTCGACAACCTCCTGACCGGCAAGCGGAGCAATCTCGCCCCGATCATGGACAAGATCGAGTTCATCGAGGCGGACATGGGCGATCCCGAGGTGGCCCGGTCGGCCGTGAAGGGGATCGACGTGGTGTTTCACGAGGGGGCGCTGCCCTCGGTCCCGCGGAGCGTGGATGAGCCGCAGCTCACGCATCAACAGTGCATCGACGCCACGTTCACCATGTTGATGGCCGCCCGCGACGCCCGCGTGAAGCGATTCGTGTACGCCGCCAGTTCCTCGGCCTACGGGGACACGCCCACCTTGCCCAAGGTCGAGAGCATGCGCCCGGATCCCTTGTCTCCGTACGCCGTCGGCAAACTTGTCGGCGAGTACTATCTTTCGGTGTTCGCCAAGGTGTACGGCCTCGAGACGATCTCTCTGCGATACTTCAACGTGTTCGGGCCGGGACAGGACCCCGCCAGTCAGTACGCGGCCGCCATCCCCGCCTTCGTCACCGCGATCCTGAAGGACAAGCCGCCCACCATCTACGGCGACGGCGAGCAGAGCCGCGATTTCACCTATATCGACAACATCGTGCACGCCAACCTGCTGGCCGCACGGGCGAAGAAGACCGCCGGAGAGGTGGTCAACGTCGCCTGCGGCGAGATTGTGACGGTCAACGCCATCATCGGCGAGATCAACCGGCTTCTGGGCAAGAACGTCAAGCCGATCTACGCCCCGGCCCGCGCCGGCGACGTGAAGCACTCTCTGGCCGACATCACCGCGGCCACGAAGCTGATCGGCTTCAAGCCCGTCGTCCTGTTCCAGGAAGGCCTGGAGAGGTCCATCGACTGGTACCGCCGCAACCTCGGGTGAGAGGATGCTCGCCCCGTCACGGAGCCTGGGTGCGGAGCGATTCGCCTTTCTCGATCAACTCATCCCGGGTCGGGTATTCCTTGGGGGCCAGGCCGAAGGACCACTCGTAGCTGGTCACGATTCGGCCGGGATAGAGGATCTCGGCGAAGAGGTCCAGCGGCGGATAATCGTAGAGAGGGGCCTTGAGCTTGCGGTGCGTGTTGAGCGTTTCGTAGCCGTCCTTGCTGGCCCGGACCCAGTAGTCGCCGTACCAGTTGAACGGCACCGTCACCGGCGAGACGCCGATCTCCTGATCGTTCAACGTCACGACCGCGCCGGGGGGCTCGGTGACGATCGTCAGCCGGCGTTCCACGCAGCCCGCCAGGAGAGCCGCCGCGAGGCACAGAACGACGGAAAACCGGCCATTTGAGATTTGAGATCTGAGATCTGAGATCTGAGACCCAGGATTTGAGATTTGAGATCTGAGATTTGAGATTTCAAATTTCCGATTTGCGGACACCGCGAAGCCCTCAGTCAATTGTCATCCCTGATTCATCAACTATTCATCGCACGCTATTCCGCGATCACGCATCGGCCCTGGGCCCATTGACGCAGAGCGGCCACCTTCTCGGCCATCGTTGCAGACAGGGGAGGCGAACCTCCCAATGCCTTGACGATTCCCTCCGTGCACAGCTCCGCTTTCTCTGCGTAGGCGTCGTGCAGGGCGGCGATCACCGCCTGCTCGATCTCAGAGCCGCTGTAATCCTGCGAAGCCCGAGCCAACGCGTCCAGGTCGAACCGGGCCGGGTCGCGGCCGCGCTTTCGCAGATGGATGGCGAAGATCTCTTTGCGAACCTCCTGCGTGGGCAGGTCCACGAAGAAAATCTCGTCGAAGCGGCCCTTGCGCAGCAGTTCCGGCGGCAACGCCTCGATGTCGTTGGCCGTGGCGACCACGAACACCGGCATCTGGTGCTCCTGCATCCACGTGAGCAGGGTGCCGAACATCCGTTGCGAGAGCCCGCCGTCGGCGCTTCGACTGGCGGCCGAGGCGAACGCCTTCTCGATCTCGTCGATCCACAGGATCACCGGGGCCATCATCTCCGTCTGACGCAGGGCCTCGCGGAGGTTCTTCTCGGATTCGCCGATGTAGCTGGCGTACAGCGTGCTGGGGTCGAGCCTCAGCAGCGGCTGCTGCCAGGCGGTGGCGATCGCCTTGGCGCAGAGGCTCTTGCCCGCCCCCTGGACGCCCAGCATGAGCACGCCCTTGGGCGGGACGATGCCGAACGCCTTGGCCTCGGGGCTGAACACGTCCTTGCGGTGGTTGAGCCATCTCTTGAGATTGCCCATGCCGCCGATCTCGTCGAGGTCCAGCGGGGTCTGGATGTATTCGAGCAGGCCGTTCTGCTGGATCATCCGCCGCTTGTTGGCGATGATGACGTTGATGTCGTCGTCGTTGAAGGTCTGATCGAGAGCCACCGCGTCGCTGATGATCCGCACGGCCTGTCGCCGCGTGAGGCCTCGCAGGTTGCGCACGATCGTGTCGAGTCCCTTCTGCGTGATGCCGATCTCGATGGGCTTCTTGCGGTGGAGCCGCTGCAGGGTGGCCTTGATGATCTGCTGAAGCTCCTGTTCGTCCGGGTAGGAAATCTCGAACGGCCGGGCGTACGTCTTGATCACATCGGGCAGGTTGCCCGTGCTGTCGACCATCACGACGGTGATGCCGGTCTTGTGGAAGTTGTCGACGAGGTCGCGGAGGATGCGGAGGGTCTTGCCGTTCTTGAGCTGGTCGGCCAGATCGAGCGTGACGCAGATCGAGCCGGGGCGGGCCTGGGACATGTTCAGCAGTCCGGCGGCCGGGACGTCCGTGTCGGCGATGCACGGCCCCCCGTCGATGGCGCCGTCCCGGACGCCGTCCGCGACGGACCACAACCACATGTCGCGTTTGAGCTTGGCCGTGGTCTTGCGGATGATCTCCAGCGCGTACCGCTCCTCGTGCGTCACGATCGAGATGCAGTACGTGCCGCCTTCGATCAACTGCTCGAACCGTTCGAAGTCGTTCATCGACAGTCTTCCCTCTGTACCGCAGCGGTCCACGGTCCACACAAGAGCCGGACAGCGCTGCGCGGGCAATCCTACCGGATCGAGCGTCGCTTTTCAACCCCCACGACCGGCCCCAATACGCCGGCCATGCCAAGAAGGTGAGCCGTCTCAGTTCGGCATCCGATTCGGGCGCCATGCTTACGCTCGCGTGAGCATGCGCTCTCTCGCAGAAGCAAGACATGGCTACGAGGCGTAGCCATGGCACCCACTCATAAGGTTAGAGTGGCCGGCGTGTTAGGACTGGGGACCGACCAGCTCGATGAGGTTGCCGTCCGGATCTCTGACCAGGACGAGGCGCTCGCCGCTCGGGAGGCGATAGGGCGGCCTGATCGGGGAGACGCCGTATTGTGCGAGCCGCTCGGTGGCTTTGGCCATGTCCGCAACATGCACGGTCAGGTATCGCAGGCCCAGGCTGGACCCGATGTACTGATTGTCCACGGATTTGGAGCCGTCGCCGGGGATCTGCATGATCTTGAGTCGCGTGGCCGAGGGTTCTTTGCCCAGGGCGAACACCTGGACCTGGAAGGGTTTGAAGTCGGTCAGGCCGGTGTTGCCGGCCATCTGGTCCGAGACGTCGAACTGGCCCGTCCTTGCAAAGCCCAGGGCCTGCGTGTAGAACGCCGCGGACTTTTCGACGTCGGCGGCCACAATGCCCGCGTCAACGGTCGTACTGGAGAATTCGGCTTTCTTCTCCTGTTGCTTGCGTTCCGCGGCCGACAGCATGAAGACGCCGACGACAGCCCAGGCCACGATCAACAGAACGATCCGATACTTCATTCCGGAACTCCAACGAACGATGCAATCTTACAGATAGCCCCCATCCACGGAAGGTCCGCCACGGCAGACCACAACCCCAAAAAACGAGGTACGCCGCCGGCGAGATTATGTTCTGGCACAGGGGCACAAGGGGCGTCGGACGAACGGGGAGGTTGCGCCAAAGGGTGCATGACCGTTCGTGGATTCCTGCCGCCAGGACGCTTCGTCAGCCTTCTATGTTCGCAAGGGAGGCAACTCGATTGTTGCTCGCGTCCAAGTCCCCTGCAACGACGGTTACGCACCCTGCGTCA
>JBDKUU010000199.1:0-5746 GCA_039679525.1 Phycisphaerales bacterium
CCCAGCGAGGCGAACGCATCGCGGCCGTCCGCAAGGACTACCGGCTCATCGACTCCATTCCCGCCCATCAGGGTTTGCGATTGGCATAGACACAGGCAGATCCCGATACAAAACAATGACCCGCACGAAGGCCAAGAGGTTCTGGCCACAGAGGCCACAGAGATCCCAGCGCGGCCTTCGGCCGCAACCCAAAGGATTGCACCACGAAGAGCACGAAGGACACGAAGGTCGGAACAGATGGGGCAGTTCAATACGAATCATTCTCTTTCTTCGTGCTCTTCGTGACCTTCGTGGTGTCATCTCCGAAAGATTCTTGTCAAGAAAACAAGATGTTGCAGCATTGTAGTACAGAGAAATGGAAGGAAAGAGGGTGGGAGCGTAAGAAGGTCGGTAGCCTCCGCTTTTGCCCAACTCTTTCTTCCTACGTTCATTCTGCTCTGTGGCCTCTGTGACCTCTGTGGCTACCTTCTTGGCTTCTTACCGGATCGTTGTAGAAAAGGGGTCTCGCGCGTTGCCGCGCGAGACCGCCCGCGTGCTGTCAGATCGGGCGGCCCCACGCCTCCGCGCCTGGGGCCGCCGGCAAATACCAACGCTGGGTGAGCGTCCCTCGTTTGCACTTTCCGTCGTCACCTGCCGCCGAAGCTGTCCGGGTCGTGGAGCAGCAGGGAGTCCTTGCGATTGATCGGCTGATACCGGCCCGTCTGCGCCGCCGGAGTGTTGCCCTTGGCGGAGCCGCCGCCGGTGGTGGAGCTCGACATCATGTAGATGTTGTCGTCCTCGACTCCGCAGTAGGCCCTCTTCTCGAAGTCCACGTGCACATCGAGGAACAGGACGTTCTGGCCTTCGTTCTGGTGGGCGATCGCGTTGCCCGCCTTGGCCGTTTCGCTGGTCGCGCCCGAGTTGCCGGGCAGGTCCGGGATGAACTTGATCGGATCGGCAGGGGCGCCCGCGGGGCTGACGATCCACGGATTCCTGTCGGCCGCGACGGCAAATCCCGGCTCGCTCGACGTCGTCAGGGCATAGGCCCCGAACGGAGAATGGTACGAGTAGCTGCAGCTCTTGAACTGCCGGCCGGGCGCGGCGGACGTGCCGGTCGGGCCGAAGTCCCACAGGTCGATCAGCTCGGTGCCGTTGGGAACGCCCATTTCGGCCAGCTTGAACTCGGTGGTCCCGGAGTCGCTTTTGCAGACGAAAGACTTCGGAGTCACCTCGGCGTACTTGACCAGCAGGTAGAAGCACGAGCTGATCGTGGCTTTGCCGCCGCTGCCGTCCGCGGCGGTGACGCCGAAGGCCTGCTGCCGCGTCTGGGCCATGTAACCGGTGGCGCTGCTCAGGGCGCCCCAGGCGCAGTTGCGGCCGCCGGCGCGGGGCAGCTCGTCCTCGTAGTCATTGGCGTAGATCATCATGGCCTTGCCAATGCCCGAGAGATTGGTGCCGCAGGTCATTCGGAATGCCAGTTGGCGCACCCGGGCCAGCGCCGGCATCAGAATGCCCATCAACAGAGCGATGATCGCGATCACGACCAACAGCTCGACTAGTGTGAACCCTTTCCTTCTCATAGTATTCCCCTTTCCTTCGTTCGGGACCGGCGGGACCGACCTGTCGGCTGCGGGGGCGGAGGGTATTGATGAATGAAGACAACGTGACGGCCGCACCGCAATCCACGGTCGGTCACGGGCGGAACACCCGCCCGCGAGACTCAGGCCCAACGCTGACGGAAGTCCCGGGCGCGACGCGCGCGTCCGGCGGCTCCCCGTCCACCGATCCCATGGTTTCTGTTGCCGAATGAACGGCCGGTCCATGCGCAGAGCCTGACCGATTGCTTTCGAGATCAACAACAGAGGCATGCATCAGCGGCAAGAGACGGGGGTCCGTCCGCGCGCACCGATATCGATCCTTCCCGCGGAGGAGAGAACGGCCGTCGCCGGGGCCGGTCGCCATCCGCGTCGTGCGACGCGAGCGCGTACCGCCAGCAGGACGCGCAGGGGCAGACCGAGACTGATGCATGAATGGGGAAGCGAGACGAGGCACTGAACCAGAGCACAGAGGCGCAGGATCGAGGGGCTACGGATCGGAAGTAAAAGAGAAGGAAGACAAAAGATATGATGGCTCTCGGATGAATTCCCGAAGACCGCGGCCGCTGTCGCGTGCTCTCTTTGCCCAGGTTCGGCGTTCGCCGTCGCTTCAATGCCTGGCGGAATTGTCAAAGAACACGCTTGGAGGAGAAGGGCGGCCCCGATGATGCCACCGGGGCCGCCATTGTGCATCAACTCAAAGAGTCGGACTTAGCTTCTCGAAGGAGTGCCGCCGCCGGCGAAGTTCTCCGACGGATCGTCCAGCAGGACGGAGTCCTTGCGATTGATCGGATTGGGGTTGCTCAGGGTCGGAATGACGCCCTTGATCGAACCGCCACCGGTCGTCGAGCTCGAGATCAGGTAGATGTTGTCGTCCTCGATCGAGCAGTAGGATCTCTTTTCGAAGTCCACATGCGCGTCGAGGAACAGGACGTTCTGACCTTCGTTCTGGTGGGCGACCGCGTTGCCGAGCTTGGCGGATTCGCTGGTGCCGCCCGTAGTGCCGGCCTGGTCCGGGATGAACTTGGTCAGATCAGCAGCAGCGCCCGCGGGGCTGACGATGAACGGGTTCCTGTCGGCGGCCACGGCAAAGCCCGGCTCGCTCGAAGTCGTCAGAGCATAAGACCCGAACGGAGAATGGTACGAATAGCTGCAGCTCTTGGCGGCCGTAGCAGTCGGGCCGAAATCCCAGAGGTCGATCAGCTCGGTGCCATTGGCAACGCCGGCGTCGGCGATCTTGAACTCGGTGGTGCCGGAGTCGCCCTTGCAGATGAAGGACTTGGGAGTCACCTCGGCGTACTTGACCAGCAGGTAGAAGCACGAGCTGATCGAAGCCTTGCCGCCGCTGCCGTCGGCGCCGGTCGTGTAGGCCTGCTGCCGCGTCTGGGCGACGAAGTTCTGGCCCGTCAGCGGGCCCCAGGCACAGTTGCGGCCGCCGGCGCGGGGCAGCTCGTCTTCGTAGTCATTGGCATAGATCAGCATCGCTTTGCCAATGCCCGAAAGGTTGGTGCCGCAGGTCATTCGGAACGCCAGTTGGCGCACGCGGGCCAACGCCGGCATCAGAATGCCCATCAGCAGAGCGATGATCGCGATAACGACCAGCAGCTCGACGAGGGTGAAGCCTTTTCTTTTCATTTGATTCTCCTTTTCACTTCTCTGAGATTCGCAGTCCGACCGTTCTCCAACTACGCCACAATGGCCAAATTAACAGATAACTGCTTGTTGCTGCCTGATTGGCTAATGCTCAATTTGTGCGAATCTCCAGACAAAGTAATCTGCCTGAATGCGAGAACGGACCGGCATCATTCAAACAAAGCATCGCTGTTCGCAGAAGTTTTGCTCAAATTGGCCGAGACCTTACAACTCCTCACGTATCGTAGGTTTGTGATTCCTACAACTCCGAGGCAGGCAGATCTGGATATGAAGTGCAAAAGTATAATATGATGACGAATCGAATATAAAAAGAACAACTTCTGCAGGTCCACCTGTCCTTTGTCACAATCTTAACCCAAGCCGGAAAGCCTGTCAAACATTTCTTCGCCCGATTGACTCATTTCCTTGAATATTTTTCAAATTGACGTATCATCCGAGACTTTGGGGTTCTAGAGAAAAACACAAGGTTGGAGACCGCCGCGCAGGCTTGCTGAAGGACATGACGTGGACAACATCAGGAAATTGCTGACGAAGCACCATCAAGAGCATTTGCTGGCTTTCTGGCCGGAATTGAGTGACGCGAAGAGGACCGATCTGCTCGCCCAGGTGGGCGAACTCGATCTGGACTCGATCGACGAATGGGTCGCGACGCTGGTCAAGGGCCAGCCGCTGCCGCCGATTCAACACGATTTCGAGCCGGCCCAGTCCTATAGTCTTGTCCCGACCACGAGTGACTTGAAGCGTAAGTATGCTCAGGCTATCGAGTTAGGCGAGAAACTGATCTCCCAGGGCAAGGTCGCGGCCCTGACCGTCGCCGGGGGCCAGGGCACCCGCCTGGGCTTCGACGGCCCCAAGGGCAACTACCCCATCAGTCCGATCAAGAACAAGACCCTCTTTCGGATCTTCGCCGAGACGATCGCCGCGGTGTCCCGGCGGTACGGGGCGGTCTGCCCCTGGTACATCATGACCAGCCCCCTCAACCACCAGCAGACTATCGACGTTTTCAAGGCTGATAACCACTACGGCCTGGACCCGCGAAACGTCTCTATCTTCCAGCAGGGGACGCTGCCGAACTTCGGTTTCGACGGCCGGATCCTCCTGGCGGACAAGGACCAGATCGCCCGGTCGCCGGACGGTCACGGCGGCTGCTTCCGCGCCCTGGCCCGCAGCGGGGCCCTGGCGGACATGAAGCGTCGCGGCGTCGAGTACCTTACTTATTGGCAGGTGGACAATCCCCTGGTGCGGCTCTTCGACCCCCTGTTCGTCGGGCTCCACGTCCTGGACAAGGCCCAGATGTCGTCCAAGGCGGTCATCAAGAACGGCCCCAAGGAGAAGGTCGGCAACTTCTGCCTGGTCAACGGCAAGGTGACTGTCATCGAATACAGCGACCTGCCGGACGAGCTGGCCGAGAGGCGACTGCCCGACGGGTCCCTCGCCTTCCAGCTCGGCAGCATCGCAATCCATATCATCAGCACGGGTTTTGTCGAATACCTCAACACCAAGGGGCACTCCCTGCCCCTGCACAGAGCGGTCAAGAAGATCCCGCACATCGACCCCAAGGGCCGGCGAATCGAGCCCAAGGAGCCCAACGGGGTCAAGCTCGAATCCTTCATCTTCGACGCCATCCCCCTGGCGGACCACTCGATCATCGTGGACATCGATCGCAACGAGCAGTTCGCCCCTGTCAAGAACGCCACCGGCGAGGACAGCGCCGAGGTCACCCGCCGGATGATGACCCAGCGGGCGGCGGTCTGGCTGGAGTCGGCCGGGATCGAGGTCCCCCGCAAGGCCGACGGGTCGCCCGACTGCGTCCTGGAGATCGCCCCGAGTTTCGCCCTGGACCGCACGGACGTCCCGGCCAAGAAGGACAAGGTCCCCGTCATCAAGCCCGGGGACAAGGTGTATTTGGCGTAGAAAAGAGAAAAGGGGACATTCTACTTTTTGGCCAACGACCTCGGCCCGATTCGGGTGACGAGCAGCGGCTGGTGGAAAAGTAGAATGTCCCCTTTTTTTCCACATCTCTGGCAGGCCGGACACGCCCGCGGCGGGCGTGCGAGGGAGATTTTCCGCCTTTGCCAGCAGCATGATGCCGGCAGAGCCCGGTTCGGCGGTCTGGACGATCCCACTGTCTCGGCGAAGTCTCCATCTTGTCTATCATGCCTCTGGCCCAAAGCGCAAAACCCCGGGGGTCCGGGGGCAGCGCCCCCGCTCTTGGACGATTTCAACGCTCCGGATCTGTCCGTTCCTTCCTTTATCTCGTAGTCCCATCCGACCGGGCCCCGTCGCAGAAACGGTCCTGGACCCGAGAAGAGCAAGACAGACACACGCTCTTGCTTCAAACTTGAAACTTGAAACTTCAATCTTCTTTACTCTTGACTTCGCCTTGCGTAAGATTGTCGTGCCATGCCGGTCGGAGCCGGCATTGTTGAATGCGGCAGAACAATCTCATCAACACGAGGACTAGGAGTAACAGCGATGGCCAAGAAATCCCTGCACAGCATATGCCGGTGGACGTTCAA
>JBDKUU010000200.1:0-1830 GCA_039679525.1 Phycisphaerales bacterium
GGAGGCGGCGGAAAGCCGGTCGTTCTACGAGGTGGCCGCGGCGATGGAAGACGATCCGGCCGGCTTGCGGCAGTTCGTCGACGCTCAGCGTGCCCGGAGCGTCTACGTCTCCCCGATCACGGAAGTCTCGGCCCTGCGGGCGGAGGTCAAACGTCTGGAACGGGATCGATCCGACTACCTCCATCAGTTGAAACCCAATGCGCCCGCGATCACGGCCGTGAACGCCCAGATCGCGCAACTGGAGCAGCAAATCGCGGATCTGGACCATGACTTCGCAGAGAATCATCTGAGAGTCGCCGAGCAGGAGTGCCAGGCCGCCCGTGCGAAAGAACAAGAGCTGGCGAAGTGCTTCGAAGAGCAGCGACAGCAGGCCATCGTGCTCAACAACCAGATATCGCGATATACGATCCTCCAGTCCGAGTACGAACAGACCAGGAAGCTCTGCGATCTCCTGGACGAACGCATCAAGCAGCTCAGCGTGATCGAAGAAACGGGGGCTCTGAACATCACCGTTCTCGAGACCGCCGAGCCCGCCATGGAGCCCGCCGAGCCGCAGAAGGCCAAGGCGATGGCCATGGCCCTGGGTTTGGGCCTGTTCGCCGGCTTGGGGTTCGCTCTCCTGCGGGAATGGAAGGATCAGAGACTGCGGTCGGCCGAAGAAGCCTCGGCTTTGCTCGGGCTGCCCATCCTGGGGGCCGTGCCGGCGATGAACGGAGCCAAGGGTCCGGCCCATGTCCGCGGCCAGCGGGTGCGGATCAATCCCGATTCGCGGGAGGCCGAGGCGTTCCGCACCTTGCGAACGGCGGTGTTCTTCGGCGTCCCCCGCGACGAAGCCCGCACCATCGTAGTCACATCCCCCGCCCCCGGCGAAGGCAAGAGCACCGTCGTCAGCAATCTGGCCATCGCGATGGCCCAGGCGGGCCAGAAGGTGCTGGTCGTCGACGCGGACTTCCGCCGGCCCACGCAACACGCGATCTTCCGGCTCGACAGAGAGACCCGCGGCCTCAGCGCGATCCTGGCCGGCCAGATGTCGCAGGAGGAAGCGACCGACCACACCGAGATCGCGAACCTGGACGTGCTGACCTGCGGCCCGGATGTGCCCAACCCCGCCGAGATCATCGGCAGCCAGGGCTTCATCGAACTCATCCGGCGTCTGGCCCAGCGCTACGACCGCGTGCTGATCGACTCCCCGCCCGTGGCGGCCGTAACCGATCCGCTGATTCTGGCGGCTTTGTGCGACCTGACGATCCTGGTCGTGCGGGCCGAGCACTCCATGCGGCGTGTGAGCATGCAGGCCCGCGAGAGTCTCGCCGGGGTGGAGGCGCGCATTTTGGGCGTCGTCGTCAATGGAGTCCCGCTCAACAACGGCCGCTACGGATATTACGGCGGGTACGGCAGCCGGCCCTACGGCCGCTCCGGCAACGGCAAGCACGAACGGCACGCCAGCGGCTTGACCGTGCCGGTCGAGCCTCAGGAGATGGCCGTGCCCCTCAGACAGTACCGCGCCGGCGGCAATGGGAAAGGCAACAACGACCATGGCGAGCCAGACGCATCGCTTTCGATGTCGCGGCTCTGGAACGACGCATCGAACGGACGAGGAGGACAGACCCCGGATGACCCCTGCAACAGAGCGTGAATCCCGCGACCTCGCAAGGTTCGACACAGCCGATGATCGGATTACACACGCCGGGCTCGACTGGGCCCTGGAAGGCATGCTCTACACGATGCTGGCCTTCATGCCCCTGGCCTTTGGGACGGTGAACGCCTGGAGCGAGCAGATCGTCGTCGTCCTGGCGGCGGGCATTGGCGTGACTTTCGGGATGACTCTCC
>JBDKUU010000201.1:0-1580 GCA_039679525.1 Phycisphaerales bacterium
GCCGACAACAGCGCGACGAGCATCCTGTGACGCGACGAACATCCGACGCTGCGTGCTTTGCGAAATGACACCATCGACCGACCCCCCGCACGAGACGATTGCTGCGTGCCCCTGTCCATGGAGAGCGCCGCATGCGCTCCATCGCTTCCGAGGCTCTGGCGGGCCCACGTTGAGCGTGGAGACTGCGGTGCTCTTTTTTCGTTTCAGCCGAACACAGCCGTCAGATGTGCTTCGGGTAGATTCCGTACTTCTTGATTTTGTAGCCGAGGATTCGCTCGGTGAGGCCCAGCTCCACCGCGGCCTTTCGCTGCTGGCCGCCGCACTTCTTGAGGGCGTCGATGATCAGCTCGCGCTCTTTGTTGGCGACGATCTCCGTGAAGGAGGGCTTGGCCGTGGTGTCGTTCTTGTTGACCATCTGCAGGGACGGCGGCAGATGCTCGCTGCGAATCACGTCGCCCTCGCAGATCAGGACCGCCCGCTCGATGCAGTTCTCCAGCTCGCGGATGTTGCCCGGCCAATGGTAGCGGGTCAGCGCCTCGATCGCGGGGGTCGAGATCCGCGTGATCGGCTTGCCGTTCTCTCGCGCAAAGTGCTGGAGAAAATGGTCCGCCAGCAGCATGATGTCGTCCTTTCGCTCGCGAAGCGGCGGCAGGTAGATCGGAAAGACGTTGATGCGGTAATAGAGGTCGCTGCGGAACGCGCCGTCGGCGATCTGCTGTTCGAGGTTCTTGTGGGTGGCGACGATCACGCGGACGTTGGCCTTGATCGTCTCGGTGCCGCCGAGCCGCTCGAACTCGCGGAACTGGATTACGCGAAGCAGCTTGACCTGGAGGTGCGGCGGAAAGTCGCCGATTTCGTCGAGGAAGATCGTGCCGCCGTTGGCCCGCTCGAATCGGCCGAGCTTGCGTTCGACGGCCCCGGTGAAGGCCCCCTTCTCGTGGCCGAACAGCTCGCTTTCGAGCAGCGTCTCGGGCAACGCGGTGCAGTTGACTTTGATGAAAGGCTTCTCCGCCCGCAGGCTGTTGTAGTGGACGGCGTGGGCGACGAGGTCCTTGCCGGTGCCGCTCTCGCCGCGGATCAGGACGGTCGCGTTGCTGTCGGCCACCTGCTCGATGAGCCGATAGACCTCCTGCATCGCGTTGCTCGTGCCGACCATGTTGTTCACGGCAAACCGGGTCTTGAGCTCCCGCCGAAGCCGCACGTTCTCGTCGCGAAGCAGAGCCCGCTCCGATTCCACCATCTTGTTCAGCTTGATCGCCTGGGCCACCATCGTCGAGATGATGTTCAGCAGCCGCAGGCTGGCGTCAAAGTCGTCGGCGCGTCCGGCCTCCCGGTCCACGCTCAAAGTCCCGACGGTCTGCCCCTCCAGTTTGATCGGCACGCAGAAGAACGCGATTTTCTTGCCGTTGCCGGTGTCCCGGGCCTTGGTCTTGTGCAGGAACCGCGGGTCTTTCGCGATATCCGCCACAATGATGGCCTCGCCCGTCTGCACGACGCGTCCGGTAATCCCTTCGCCGACCTTGTAGCTGCCCTGGCTCTTGGACCGCTCGCTGAGCCCGTGCGCGACCTTGATGTTGATC
>JBDKUU010000202.1:0-3558 GCA_039679525.1 Phycisphaerales bacterium
CGAGGCGGCCGAGGCCGTCAAGACCATGACCGGACACGGGGACGCGAAGAATCGCGATCTCGTTCGCCATGGCTTCGTGGAGCTGCTGCGATTCGCCGAACATGATTTCGGCGGCACGGATCGCGAACGCGCGGCGCTCTCGGCCGGGACGAGGGCGGACGCAGTCACCCAGGCGGCGGACATCGCCCGTTCGCTGCTGCCTGAGCCTGTCGAAAGAACTGGACACGCGGGAGACGGCGTGCGTGAGGAACCGACGTTCGACTGGCGGGGCGGCAGGGTCGTCTTCGATCCCAACCGGTGCAGCGTGGCCTCTATTGCGGACGCCTCCGGTCAATCGTGGATTTCCTCGGGTTTCGGCGAATTCGTACACACGCGATACCGCGGCCAAGCCAAGGCGGATTCCGTTTTTCCGGAAGCTCTCCCTTCTTCGCCGGCGATCATGCTTCGCGATCTTCGCTGTCGTCGGACCGATCGCGGCGTACGGATCACCGCCGACTTCGACCGCTGTGGCTTCGAAGTGCACAGCGAATGGGTCTTCCACGAAGCCCATCCGTGGATCGACGTCTGCTACCGATTGCGGGGCGGGTGGACCGACGATCCTCAGACGGTCGAGTTCCGCTTTCCTTTTGCGATGGACAAGCCGGCGTACCGATACGACACGCCGGGGGCGATCGTCGCGGCCGGACCCAAGCAGTCTGGCGGCGACGATCTGCCCGGGGCCAATCCGGAGTTGTACGCCGGCGTGACATTCGCCGCCGCGTCGACCGAGGGGCGAACGGCGCTTGTGTTTGCGCCGGACTCATTGCTGTGGCGATTCGGCCGTGAGAATGCCTGCGTGACTTCCATGCCCATGATGAACCTCACGCGAAACGACCATCAGTTCGGACAGGCAGGGCGGCGGGAATGGACGTTCCGATATCGCGTCGTGTTGCTCGACAAGCCGTTCGATCCGCTGGCCGCGGTCCAGGAGGCTCAGCAATTCGAGGTCCCGCCCTTTCTGCTCGTGCCGGGACAATCGCCCGCCGTGTCGGGCTTGACGGCATTGGAGATCGACTTCGCCGGCGGGCCTCTGCTGGCGTTCAAGGTCGCGGAGGACAACAGTCGTCTGATCCTGCGATTCTGGAACGTCCTGGATCGCGAGACCCGCGGTTCGTTCCAAGTGCCCCCCGGCTGGTCCAAGCCGGAGGTTTGCGACGCCCTGGAGCGACCGGAAAAGTCGCTGGACGCCGCGGAGGACCGCGTCATATTTGACGTCGGCTCACATGGAATAGCGACCATAGCTCTATCGCCGGCTGCCTCGCAACCGCGCTGACACGCCGGCTATGCCAAAGAGGTAAGCATCCTCAGTTCGCCATCCGATTCGGGCGCCATGCTTACGCTCGCGTAAGCATGCTGTCTCGTATCACCGTAAGACATGGCTACGCAAGCGTTGCCATGGCACCCGCTCACCAGGTCAGAGCCCTAGACGCTGTCAACTGAACTGCTTGTCGATCATGATTTGGAGGATCGTCCGGTCGGTCTCGATCATCCCTTTTGTGCTGATCTGGCCCATGTTCCGCGTCGTTTGCTCCGGCGTCTGGGCGACGATGCCGTCCCGCTCGCCGACCGCCAGGCCGTGCAGCGAGAACAGGGCCGCCTGCACCGCGGTGCCCGCCGCGGTCGCCAGCTTCAGCGAGCAGCTCGCCTTGGCCCCATCGCAGATCACGCCCGCCAGGTCGCTGAGGAGGTTCTTGATCGCGCCGGCGATGTGGGCGAGATTGCCGCCCATGAGATACGCAATTCCCGCCGCCGCTCCGGCCCCCGCGGCCACCGAGCAGCCGCAGACCGCGGACAGCCGGCCCGTGTGGGCCTTGATGTACGCGGTGACGATGTGGCTCAGGCCGATGGCCTTGAGGACGTTCTTCTCCGAGAGATGGTGCAGATGGCTCCGCACCGCCCAGATCGGGAGCACCGCGGTCAGGCCGTGATTGCCGCTGCCGGCCGAGCTCATCGCGGGCAGCTTGACTCCCGCCATTCGAGCGTCGGACGCGGCCGACGTCAGGATGCGGGCCTCCGCGATCATGTCCCTGCACGTCAGGCCCTCGCGGGTCAGCCGCTCCAGCGTGCCGCCGACGCCCAGGCCGTCGTGGAAGGCCAATCCGTGCTCGGCCAGCTTGACGTTGAACTCGACGCCTCGCATGACGAACTGCGAGTCCTCGTCGTCCATGTCCTCGACGAGTACGAGCAACTGTTCCAGCGTGCGGCTGCACAGGAAGCTCTCGAGTCGGTCGGCCTCGCTCTTGTCGGCGACGGTGCCGGAGAGGAGGGGATGGTCCGTGACTCGCTGCCCGTTTAGGCTGAGGCCGACGAGGTTGTCGTGCGTCCCCTCGATGATCGCCTCGGCTTCGTAACAACCGGCCTTGAGCGTGGATCGGATATAGATCCCCGAGCGGCCTTCGATCAGGTTGACGGCCACCTTGCCGGAAGTCACGAGCGACTGGGCTTTGCCGAGCGACTCGGAGTTGACGGGCTCCAGCACCTCCAGCTTTCTCGCAGGGTCACCGGCGTAGAACCCGAGCGCCGCGGCCAGGCCGATCCCCTGGGCGCCGTTGGTGCCGGGGATCGCCACGGCGAAAGCGTTCTTGTAGATGTTGGGGCTCAGCCACAGCTCGATCGAGTCGGGTTCGCCGTCGGGCAGCAGGGTTCGGGCCGCCGCCGTGCAGAGGGCGACCGCCGCGGGTTCCGTGCAGCCCAGAGCGGGGGCCACCTGGATTCGCAGGATATCTTTGATCGTGTACATGCGATACTTTCAAACCTTGTCGAACTGGGGAATCTTGAGGGTCTCGCCGCCCTTGAGGGCGGACTGATGCGCGATGATGCCGGGCACGGTCATCGCCAGGGCCTCGTAGACGTTCACGATGGGATCGCGGTCCTGGAGGATGGCCGTGACGAACTCGTTCATCAGAGGGCCGTGGGACCCGCCGTGCCCGCCGGGGTCGACCGAGGGCGGCAGGGCGGGTCTTGCCAGATCGGGCAGGTCTTTCATCGTGCCCTGGTAGTTCATCTCGCTCATATAGCCCTTCTCGCCGAAGACCCGGCCCGTCTCACTGACCAGTCCGAACACGCCCATGCACATGAGCATGCGCGACGCGCCGCCTTCGCTGGTCTGGAATATGGCCACTTCGTCGCTGAAGGGGTTGCCGTACTTGTTGCCGCCGGGGGCGAAGGCGGCGTAGTCGGCGGCGTTGGAGCCGACGCAGGAGACCGACGTGAACCGCTTGCCGGTGGTGCCGATGTAATAGGCGGTCGAGTGGGTGGGATACCACAGGGGCGGCAGGCCGACGCGCCAGTCCTTATAAGAAGGAATCGGCGTGGGGCTGTAGTGGTAGTACTCGCCTTCGGAGTAGAGGATCGTGCCGAAACCGCCGGCGTGGTAGATCTTCCGCATGGCGTAGCAGTCCTCGCGGAAGCAGCTCGTCTCAGCCATCATGTACTTGAGGCCCGTCTTTCGCACGGTCTCCACGAGCTGCTCGGCCTGTTCGAGCGATCCGACCACGGCCGGCACCGCGGTCATCACGT
>JBDKUU010000203.1:0-5362 GCA_039679525.1 Phycisphaerales bacterium
CCCCGGCAACGGTCTGGACTGGTCCGTGCAGGTGAAGTTCAACCTGGCCAACGGAGCGATCACCGCGGATCAGCCCGCCACCCCGAACAGCGGCAAGACGATCGCGTTCGACAAGTGGGTCCAGATCAACCTGGTGATCAATCTGGCCGCCAACACCGTCGACATGTACTATGACGGCGTGAAGATCGCCACCGGCATCTGGGACGACAACGTCCATGGGACGCTCCAGGCTGTCGACCTGTTCGGCAACGGCGCCTCGTCGGTCTACTATGACGACATCGTCATCACGACGAAGTGATCACCGACCCTCTCGACTTCCATGTCGAGTCGGTCCCGTTGAGCAGTCGCAAACGGCGGCCCCGGCAATCTGTCGGGGCCGCCTCTTTTTTTAGTTCTTCACGGAATTGTGGGGACGAACGGATACGGTTTCCGACGCGCAGCGGCGCTTCGCACCGAGGGCGTCGAGAGTCTACCGCTGTGGGGCCACCAGCATGGAGCGGCGTTGCCCGCCCCTGCACAACGTCCGGTCCCGCAAGCGAACGCCTCGTTCGCGTTCAAGCCGGAGGCCACAAAGCGATAAACTTCCCATGCACGACCGTCTCGGGCGTGCCGTTCAGGCGGTCGCGACGATCCCCGCAATTTCGTGATGCCCCCCCCCTTTGGGGGCTCTTCACGGAATTGCGGTGAGCGAGACAAGAGGTCTGGTAAAGGAAGCGTGCCTCATTCATTAGCCCCATGGGCTCCTTTGGGGGCTCTCCCTCGTTGTTCTACATATCTTCCGCGAGCCGGACACGCCCGCGGCGGGCGTGTGAGGGAGATTTTTCGCTTTGGCCAGCAGCATGGAACGATGCTGCGCATCGGCTTGCGCAGGTCTTGAGAACTCCAGGCTCTCCTCCTGGCGTGCCACTGGCCAAAGCGCAAAATGCCAGGGGCCCGAGGACGGCGTCCCCGGCTTCCACGCAGTAGACGCCCATAGTCCCCGCGAATCCGTGAACGACCTTTTTTTGTCCGCGGCTGTGCGTCCCCTGACAGCTCGCCCGGAGTCGCGGCTGGCGAACTTCCCGTTTGGAGTTCCGCGTTTGCGCGGGTCAAACGGTCCGGCCGGCCTTCAGTACGAAAAATGACAGATCATCAATAATCAATCATCAATTACCGAGGTGCAGAATGCGGGCGCCTTCGATGCCGTTGAACTTCGTCGAGGAGGCGGTGCTGTAGGCGCCGATGTTCTCCGTGTAGAGGCAGTCGCCGATCTCCAGGTCCGCCGGCAACTGCTCCGAGAGCGAGATCTTGTCGAAACTGTCGCACGTGGGTCCGACGACGGCGCAGACCTCCGTCGGCCCTTCCCGGAACGCCTGGAAATTGGGGACCCAGTGGTCGTAGACGACGCCGGAGAAGGTGTGATAGACGCCGTCGTTGATGTAGTAGAAGATCTTGCCGTCCCGGCGGGCCCGACCCACGATCTCCGAGACCAGCACGGCGGCCGTCGCCACCATGAACCGCCCCGGCTCGGCGATGATCTCGATGTCCTTGGGAAAGAGCCTGTCGCACTCGGCTTCGATCAGCTCGCCCAGCTTGGCGAACTGCGGCACGCGGGCATCGTACGGCACGGGGAAGCCGCCGCCGATGTCGACGATCTTGACCGGGTAGCCCTGCTTGCGGGCGTCGTGGAAGATCTGCGAGGCGATGTCCAGGGCCACGGCGTAGTTGTCGAACATCGTGCACTGGCTGCCGACGTGAAAACTCAGCCCCTCGACGACCATGCCCAGGTCGAACGCGGTCTTGATCAGGCCGCGGGCGTCGCCGGGCTCGGCCCCGAACTTCGAACTCATCTCCACCTGCGAGCCGATGTCCGGGACCTTCAGCCGCAGGACCACGCCGGCCGTGTCGCAATGGGCCTTGATCTTCTTCAATTCGTCCACGTTGTCGAACGTCACGAGCGGCTTGTACCGCCGGATCCTGCCCAGCGTGGCCTTGTCCTTGATCGTGTTCGAGAAGATGATCTTGTCCCAGATGTAGAAGTCCTTGTCCTTCTCCTCGAAGTGCCGGATGTATTCGTAGACCTGCATGAATTCGTTGTAGGAAGCCACGTCGAAGCTGGCCCCCTCGTCGAACAGCGTCTTGACGATCTCCGGATTGGAGTTGGCCTTGACCGCGTAGTACGCCTGCACTCGCGGCAGGTGCTTCTTGAACGTCCGGTAGTTCTCCCGGATGCGGTCGTGGTCGATGATGAACAGGGGAGTGCCGTGCTCCCGCGCCAGCGTGAGGGCTCGTTCTTTCATTTCTGCTGCTTCCTGGGAAAGGAGTTTCAAGTGTGAAGTTTGAAGTCCGTAGGGTGCGCACCACGCACCATCTTCTGCTCCATTCGACGGTGGAGCGGTGCGTAATACGCACCCTACAGAGGTCTGTTCATGCTTACTTGCTGAGCTTCTTCATGAGGGCCGTGAGCTTCTCGATCTCGCGGTTGTTCTCGAGATAGGACTTCATCAGCTTCTCATGCAGTTCCTGCCCGCGGTCGTAGAGCCTCTTGAGCTTCTTGGGCTGGGTGCTCTGGATCGCGTAGGCCGCCATCAGCGGCAGCGCGACCGTGACGTCGAGATACGCAGTGACGGTCTCCTCGACCTTCGTCGGATCGATCTTGCCCCAGCTCACGGCCTCTGACGGCGGCGCGCCGGAGAGCCCGCCGGTGTCGGGCCGGGCGTCCGTGACGTTGATGTCGTAGTCCTGACCGACCTCCGGGATCATCAGCACTTCCTGGATCTGCGGCTCGGTCTGGAGCATGAAGTTCTTCGGGCTGCCGCCGCCGATGAGGATGACGCCGGTCTTGCCCTTCTCGTACCTCTTGGCGTTCAGGATGATCGCCGTCGTATCGTTGACGTCGATCGTCGGATTGATCTTGAGCTTGAACCGGTCCTGCAGGCCCTGCGCCTCGGCCAGCAGCTCCAGCCCCGCCACGTTCATCCCGTGCGTCGAATCGCCCGGCGAGGACGTGAAGACCGGAATCCCGTTGCGGTAAGCGGCCGCCAGGATGCTCACCTGGCCGATGCCGTTCTTCTGCTCGCGTTCGTCGAGGACCTTGCCCAGGAGATAGTAGAACTCCCGCGTGCCCATCTCCTTCTGGAACTCCGGCCGGCACAGGATCTCGCGCAGTTGCCGGTCCGTCTCCATCAGGACGTCCTGGTAGTCGAACAGAATGTCGTAAATCCGCGTGACGCCCTTGTTCCGCAGGTCCGCGTCGTCCACGTTATGGCTGCCCCGGAACAGCGGCAGATTCAGCGCGAAGTGCAGATCGTGGTACATGTTCGCGCCGGTGGCCACGATCCAGTCGACCAGGCCGTGATTCATCATCGGGATGATCGTCGAGGGTCCAAGGCCCGCGGGCGTCAGCGCCCCCGCCAGGCTCATGCCGACCGTGACATCGTCCTTCGAGTAGCGGTCCCGCAACAGGTGGCAGGCCGCACGAAGACGCCCGCCGTTGTAGGCGTCCATGTTGTCGATCAACTGCACGATGCTCGTGTCGGCGGAAATCGGCGTCGGAAGAACCCGCTTGCCGCAGAGATACTTTGATTTGCCCGGACAGGGCGACTTTTCTTTTGCCATGGTCCAATCTACCTTTCAACCATCCGTCTGCGTTGCGTCGGCCCGGGCCAAACCCCGGCCTGCCGCACAAGCGGTGCATTCTACCCGACCGAGCCCCCTGCGCAAAGCCGCAACCGCGATTTTCCGCATCATGCGAGGATTCGAGCCTCGCACGCGGCGACCCCGTAGGGGCACCGCCCCGCGCCTGCCCTCTCCATCCCCCGAAGTCCGTCCACAGAGTCCAGCCCCCCCCCGGAGGGCAACCCGGGGGAGGGTGCATGACCGTTTCTGCGACGGAGTCGGCCGAATGGGATCGCGGAGCAAAAGGAAAAGACGGACAGATCCGGGGTCCGCCGGCTCGCCGGTGCGCGACGGTCCGGCGGGGTCGAGTAGGCGGGGAGGGTCTTGGGGGTAGGCGTGCTTTGTGTTCGCTGGAGCTCCGGTCTTTCGATGCCGGAGCATCACAGTATTCCGCCCTGCCCAAGGCCCTCCCCGCCCCTCATGGAACCGGACGGGCGGATTTCCCGCATCCGCCTCTCACGGATCGTTCGTCGCTCGACTGTCACGTCTTGGCCAGACGCTTTTGCAGCGGAGTCCACCCCAATCGTTGCAGGTGGTCCCACCACGTCACGCCGGACGGTTTCCTGTACGCCCGCTGGCTGCGTCGATGCAGATGAGCCATCAGCCGTCGTTGGATGTAGCTGTCCACGTCCCGACACGCATCGTCCGGTTCTCCCGTAGTGACAAGGTTCTCTTGCAAGCGGTTCTCCTCTTCTCTCGCATCGGCTTCGATTCCGTCAGGGCTCCTTCGCTCGACGGGCATTGCCCCGCGTCAACGCTACGATGAGCCCATCCGATTCCCGGCGCGGCACGGCCTGCCGTTATGGATTCCGGCGAACCGCCTGGTGCTCAAGCCCTCGTTTTTCTACACATCTGTGCCAGGCCGGACACGTCCGCGGCGGGCGTGTGAGAGAGATTTTCCGCTTTGGGCCAGAGGCATGGTAGACAAGATGGAGATTTCGCCAGGACAGCGGGATCATTCAGACCACGGAACCGGGCTCTGCCGGCATCATGCTGCTGGCCAAGGCGCAAAATCTCGGGGGTCCGGGGGCGGCGTCCCCGCTCTTGGACGCTTTCAACGCCTCGGATCTCGACAGGCCGGAGATGTGTAGAACAGCGAGGGCTCAAGCCCCGGCCGAGCAGGGTCTCTCAGTTCCCGCGGTGATAGGCTTTGTCCTACGCAGAGGCTTGGTCGCTCTCGACTTTCTAGCACGAGGCCAAATCGAGTTCGCTCGCGCTACGGCTCATGTCTTCGCCCCTCAGGGCTTCACGCCGCTCGGTTGCCCGCCGGCGTGCCTGCGGGACTACATGGCAAACGGGTCATTCCATGGCGACCTCCTTTCAGATCACAAGACAACGACAGTTTCACTGACGCACCGCGTGAACGCGGAACTCCGACGCACTCGACTGCGCATAGCGACAGGACTTGGGTTCGCGAGTCTTCGTTCGGAGTTCCTCGGGCTCTGTCGAAAGCGGTGGCAACTGCGGTCATGCACCCGCTCTACCCCTCTACCGGCTCCGTTTCCACTTCGCTGGATTTCCGGGGACGCTTCACGAATCGCCGGCAGCCCGGGAATCCCGGATGGCTGCCTTCGATGCAATGGCGGGAAACGGGAGCGAGACACCGGCCTCTGAATGTGGCTGTCGCGAGGGGGCGTGCGCAGCACCCCTTGTGCTGGTGGCTCCAAAGCGGAAAACCCCCGCCGGGCACGGCGGAATCCGGATC
>JBDKUU010000204.1:0-15588 GCA_039679525.1 Phycisphaerales bacterium
GATTCAAGAACATGATCACCGCCGGCTCGACCCGGGGCCTCTTCCTCGTCCAGTGCAGCATCAAGTCCATGACCCCGGTCTGGCAGGTCTCGATCCACGGCAACTGGGCGCCCGAGGCCGAGTTCGACGAGTACCTGCCGCTTTATCTCCGCATGGGCAAGACCGTCAAGATCAACCAGCAATGGCTGGGCCAGGAGATGCAGAACCAGGTCGCCACGCAGCAGCGGCTCTTCAACAACCTGCAGAACTCGATCGCCGAGTCGAACAAGGCGTTCGACGGCTACATGCAGTCGTTGCGGGACGCCGACCGCAGCCGGGACTACACGAGCCACATGTGGAGCCAGACCACGCTCGGCCAGGGCTCCTGGGTGGCCGAGAACGAAGGGGCCAAGGTCTACCAGACGGACTCCTTCGGCATCGAGGGCCCCGAGGGCTCGATCAACAGCCCGGCCTACAATACAGCCAACTTCACCGGCCAGAATCCCTGGACCGGCGAGCACATGGAACTGATCGACACGCGGGCGGAGTACGAGAAGTACATCGCAAACCGGCAGTGAAGTGTGATTTTTGATGGTTGATTGTTGATTTGAAGAGGAGAGCCGGGCCGCTCTCCGAAATCAAAAATCAAACATCAACAATCAACCATCTCACTCGGTCGGCTTGCAGTTTTCCGGAAATTGGGTAAGCTGATGATATGGCAATAGGCAGAATCATCAGCGGACAATCATTGAGCGAGGCCGAGGAGAGCTTCAACGTATCCCTGCGGCCGAAGGCTCTTGACGAGTGCATCGGACAGAAAAACGTTCGGGAAAAGCTCTCGATCGCCATCGCGGCGGCCAAGCAGCGAGGCGAACCTTTGGAGCACATGCTGTTCTACGGCCCGCCGGGACTGGGCAAGACCACCCTGGCGAACGTCGTGGCCAACGAGATGGGGGCCCGCATCCGGTGCAGTTCCGGCCCGGCCCTGGTCAAGGCCGGCGACGTCATGGGCATGCTCAGCAACATCAACACGGGCGACGTGCTCTTCATCGACGAGATCCACCGGCTCAGCACGCCGGTCGAGGAGTTCATCTATCCGGCGATGGAGGACTTTCGCGTCGACTACACGGTCGATAGCGGCTTGCACGCCAAGACGATCAACTTCCCGCTCAAGCATTTCACTTTGATCGGGGCCACCACCCGCGCCGGCATGCTCAGCGCACCCCTTCGCAGCCGGTTCGGAATGCTCTACCACATGGATTTCTACACGCCCGGCGAGCTGACGGAGATCCTCAGCCGCTCCGCCCAACTGCTCAACTTGGTCTGCGAGGAAGGCACGCTGGAATTGATCGCGGCCCGCTCCCGAGGCACGCCGCGAATTGCCAACCGCCTGCTCAAGCGCGTTCGGGATTACGCCCAGGTGAAGGGCACGGGCGTGCTCAGCACGAAGATCGTGGACAGCGCGTTGAAGATGGAGCAGATCGACGCCCTGGGCTTGGACGATCTCGACCGGCTCTTCCTCAAGGCCCTGGTGAACGTCTACGACGGCGGCCCGGCCGGCATCGAGGCCATCGCCGCGACGCTCGGCGAGGAACGCGACACGCTGGAAGACGTGGTCGAGCCGTACCTGCTTCAGATCGGTTTCCTGCGGCGAACCAAGCGGGGCCGCGAGATCACGACGAAGGCCTGCGAACACCTGGGCCTGCGGCCGTGCAAGACGCCCGCCAGCCCGGCCGAGCAGGCGGAGCTGTTCGACGAGCTCCCGGCGTCGGAATTGTAGGGCCTTTGCGGATCTTTCGGTGGGGCAAGCCCCACCCTACAAGACGTCAGGCGAGATACGTCGGATCGATCTTCCGCAGGAGCCGCTGGCCCATCCGATACGAGCAGTAGGTCATGAAGAAGGCGGCGAAGACGTCGATGCTGTAGTGCAGTTTCATCAGCAGGACCACGGCCCCCATCATCATGGCCCCGAAGAGGAACACGTACCGCAGGCGGCTGCTCCGGAACAGATAGAAGCCCAGGAACGGCATGGCGGTGTGCCCCGAGAAGAACATGTCGTTCTCGAAGTACAGGTTCTCGAAGAACCACGGGAAACTCACGGCCACCGAGCCGGGCGGGGTCTCCAGGTGCGTGAAGATCATGAACAGGGATCGCAGCGTCAGGAGCACGCTGAACTGGATCACGACCACGTGAAGCATCCGCACGCGGAAGAGGCCCGGATAGAAGAACATGATCATCAGCAGGACCATGTAGCCGTAGACGAACAGGAAGCTCAGGTCGACGGCCGGGAGCTTGTCCAGAAGCAGGTCGGGCACCTTGGCCCCCGGCGTGACGGTGACATACGAGCCGCAATAGTAGTCGGCGGCCAAGCCGATGACGATGCAAACCGCGGCGACCATCAGCATGTACTTGCACGCCCAGACGTCGCTGAGCCAGTCCAGGATCCCGTCCCAAACGCGGTCGCGCAACGTCCGCGGACCGGCCTGCTCCGGAGGAACCGGCCTCAGTCGCGGCCGGCGGAACGGCACCGCGGTGGATCTTCCTGCAACTGTCATTTCTGCCCTTCCGAAGTTCCCGACGTTACGACTTCGCGTTGGACGGCCCCAGCACGTACTCGGCCATCTTCAATCTGTGTCCCAGGATTCCCGTGAGATGACGAACCAGGACCCTCTCGATCTCGTCGAGTGTTTTGTCATCAGCAGTAGCAATTTGTTTGACGTCGGTCAAGTATTTTGCAGCTTTTGCGCTCAAGAGAACTTTGTCCGGGAAGCTCATTTCGCAATCCCGGCAGATCAGTCCGTTGGCCGCGTGGCTGAAGTAGGCCTCGCCCCAGTCGGGTCCGGAAGGCCGCTTGCAGTTGGCGCAGGCGTTCAGGATCGGCCGCAGCCCCGCTTCATACAGCAGGACCAACTGGAAGAGAACCAGGCGAATCAGCACATCCCGCCGGGCGGTCTGCAGCCTGCCCTCCTCGATGTCGCGGATGAACTCTATGAATTGATCGAAGAGGTCGGGGTGCGGGTCGTATTCGTCGGTGAGCAGGTCGACCAGCTCGGCCGCGAACAGAACTGAGTTCAGCGTGAACAGATTCCGCCGAACCTCCCCTCGCACAGGCTCCTGCTGGAACTCCGTCAACGTGGTCAGCTTCCCCTCGTAGGCCGGCGAGTACATGATCCGGCCGAAGGCCAGGACCTCGATCGGGCCCTCGAAGGCGGACTTCGCCCGCTTGGAGCCCTTGGCGATGGCCCGGATCTTCCCCGAGAGCCGCCCAAACAACGTGAGGATCTGGGAAGTCTCGGAGTAGTCCACCGTCCGAATGCAGATTGCGAGGTCCTTTGTCAACATAGCTGGCGATCCTGGAGGATGTTTGATCTTTGATGGGTGATTTTTGATTTGAAGAGGCAAAGGACCAGCCCTTCTGAAATCAACAATCAGACATCAACAATCCCACCTCATTTCATGACCTTCTGAATTCTGACCCGCTTGACGCGTCGGGGCTCGGCCGAGGCGATAGTGACCTTGAGGTTCTCGTAGTCGAAATCCTCGCCGGCCTTCGGAACGTAGCCGAGCCGGGAGAAGACGAAGCCGCCCACCGTGTCGTAGTCCTCGTCCTCGGGCAGGTCCAGCTCGTACTCGTCGTTGAGATCCTCGACGTAGGTCCTGGCGTCCACCTCGATCGTCTGGTCGTCGATCTTCTTGACCGAATCCTGCGGAATCTCCTCGTACTCGTCGGCGATCTCCCCGACCAGCTCCTCGATGATGTCCTCGAGCGTGACGATGCCGGCGGTCCCGCCGTACTCGTCGAGTACTACCGCGATGTGCAGCTTCTGGTTCTGGAACTCGTGCAGCAGGGCCCGAAGCGGCTTGGTTTCCGGGACGAAGTACGCCTCGCGGATGCGTTCCCGCATGTTGAACTGCTCGGGTTTCTTGCCGATCTCTTCCAGTAGATCCTTGGCGTAGATCAGCCCGACGATGTTGTCGACCGTTCCGTCGTAGACCGGGATGCGGGAGTGCCCCACCCTCTGGATCGTTTCGAGCACGGTCGGCAGATCGGCGTGGACGTCGACCGCGACCAGATCGGTTCGCGGCGTCATGATCTCCCCGGCGGTCCTGTCGCTGAGATCCAGGACATTCTCGATCATCTCCTGCTCTTCCTCGTCGACGGCCCCTTCCATCCGGTGCTGTTCGAGGTCATCGAGGAATTCCTCCTGCAATTCTTCCTGCTCGGCCTCCGGCGTCGCCGCGGGCACGCCGGCCAGGCGACGGACGAAGCCATCATAGAGCTGGAGAACGTACAGGAACGGAGAGGCCGCCGCCGCGAAAGCAAAGAGGAACCAGTATGTGCGGCTGATCAGTTTCTCGCCCGCGTACTTCGCCCAGGCATGGGGAATCGCCAGACTGAAGACGGAGAAGATGGCCACAGAAACGACGAATGCGATCGCGTAGGCGGTCGCGTTCAATTCCGTATGCAGCGATTCCAGCAGCGCCACCATCAGCAGCAGCGCCCCAATGTTGCAGACCAGTCGGTAGAACGCGCAGGCCAGCACCAGCCGGTCGGCGTTCTCCGCCACCTTCTCGACCAACTCGGGTCGTTCCTCTCCGCTGGCCGTCTTGAACGCCTCCTGCAGCTTCAAACGGGAGAACACCCGCAAAGCGTTGGCGTTGACGGAAAAGAAGGACGTCGCTCCAACGAAAAGGCATATCAACAACACCGCCCAAGCGATGAAGCTCACCTGCAAATACCCTTCAAAAAAGCTCTCAAATGCCGGATACGCCAAACCTACTGCGCTCCGGCGTCGCTATTATACACCAATCCGTATCCCAGATGGCTGAGAATCTCGTCCTCCATCCGATGCATCTTCCTGGCCTGCGCTGCGGTGGCGTCGTTGAACCCCAGGTTATGGAGCAACCCGTGCGTTACGTACAAGGCCAACTCGGCGTCGGCGCCGTGGCCCCGCCTGGCCGCCTCGCGAGCAGCCAGCTCGGCATTGACGATCAGGTCGAACAGCCTGGCATCCTCCGGGCCGGCGCTGTCGGACAGGTCGAAGCTCAGGCAGTCCGTGGTCCCCTCATGCCGGAGAAACCGCATGTTGAACTCGGCGATCTCCGCATCGTTGACGATTCCGATGCTGACGACCGCCTCGCGGACCTCGAATCGCTCGCAGATCGCTTTGACGAGGGTCCTGAGCCGAGCCGTGTCGACAGGGACAGCGCGGTAGTGTTTTGTGATCCGAACCGTGATCATGTCTCAACCATCTTGGGGACGCCCGGCTTGGACGAGCGTTCGGGACGTGCGACCGGAGCGTCCGGCGCGGTGGGATAGGCGATGCGGCCGTGGTAGTGAGCGGCCAGCGACTTTGCGAGGGTCGACTCGATGAGACTGAGCTCCCGCAGCGTCAGATCGCAGTCGTCGAACTGGCCGTCCTGCAGCCGCCGCATGGCGATGTTGTGGACGACCCCCTCGACCTTCGACAACGTCACGTCGGACAGCGACCGAACGGCCCCCTCCACCGCGTCCGCGAGCATGACGATCGCGCACTCCTTGTTCCTGGGCTTCGGGCCGGCGTACCGGAACTCGCTCTCGCTGGGCGGAGTCTCGATGGGTTTGCCGGGACCCTGGTCCTCGTATTTTCTCTTGGCCTCGTGATAGAAGGGCTCCACCAGCGTCGTGCCGTGATGGCATTCGATGAACTGACGCAAAATGATGGGCAGGCCGAACTCCTTGGCCATCTCCACACCGTCCTTCACGTGGCCCACGATGATCAACTGGCTCATCGCCGGCGAAAGCTCCTTGTGCTTGCTGGCCGAGCCCATCTCGTTCTCGGTGAAGTATTTGGGCTTGTTGATCTTGCCGATGTCGTGGTAGTAAGCCCCGACGCGACACAACAGGCCGTTGCATCCGATCGCCTCGGCGGCCGATTCGGCGATCGAGCCGATCAGCAGGCTGTGGCTGAACGTCCCGGGCGCCTCCATCGCCAGCTTTCTCATCAGCGGCTGGTTGGCGTCGGAATAGTCCAGCAGGGTCATGCTCGTGGCGATGCGGAACACCCGCTCGATCAGGGGCAACAAGGCCTGAACCAGCAGCCCCGCGAGGAACGTGGTGCACGCGTGGTACCCGGCCGCCTGCAGGACCTTCGCCGATCCCGGCGGCTCGCCAAGGAAGTTCAGGTATACGACCGATGACGCCGTGAAGAACACAACCACCGTGGCCAGAGCGCTGACCTCCAGCAGTTTCATCCGCGTCCGGATCTCTTTCAGAGTGAAACAGCAGGTCGCCGCGCCGGCGAACATGGTCAGGAACAGGCCGATCCCCTGCAGTTGGAAACCACGATCGACCCCGGGTCCGACCGCCAGCACGGCCATCAGGCTGTACAAGGCGCTCATGCCCATCGCAAACCGCTGGTCGTAGGCGATCACGAGCACGATCGCAGCCAGCACGGCGGTTCCCGTGCCCCAGCTCGGGGCCCAAAGCGGCTCGATGCTGGACAGCGCGCTGAGTTTGGCGATCGCCAGAAGGATGGGGAACAACAGGACCAGGCCCAGCGCCCGAACATGGTTGCGAATCAGGCGGACCTCGTAGTGATACACGTACACCGCGGCGCCCAGGGCCATGAAGAGATTCAGCACGGCCAAGGCCGCAAGGGCGCGATATCGCCCCTGCTGGACCAGCCCGAACGACAGCACGCCGATGCACAGCGCGAGAAAAACAAACCACATCAGGACCGTGATCGCGATGTCGGCGTCCGCCCGCAGGCAGGCCGTCAGCGACCGCTCGGTGACGATGGTCCGCCGAACCTGGTCCCGCCGGGGATTGCTCTTCTTAAAAAACGCCATGCCACGTGCCTCTTCGACGGGCCATACCCACACACATCCCGGGCTTGCACAACAGCGCCGATCCGTACGACATCATCAGGTCTCGCGTTTCCTCGACTGGGCAAGAGCCTCCTGCCTCAGGCGATAGGCCTCAACGATGTTCTGGACCAGACGATGCCGCACGATATCCCGTTGACTCAACTCCACCACGCCGATTCCATCGACCCGCTTGAGGATATCCATGGCCTCCACCATGCCGCTTCGCTGGTTGGCGGCCAAATCCACCTGCGTGATGTCGCCGGTGATGATCATTTTCGAGCCGTGCCCCAGGCGCGTCAACACCATCAGCATTTGCAGGCCCGAGGTATTCTGGGCCTCGTCGCAGATGATGGCCGCCTCATTCAACGTGCGGCCTCGCATGAACGCCAGGGGAATGATCTCGATGATATCCAATTCCATGAACTTCCGCATCTGGGCGAAGTCCATCATGTCTTCGATGGCGTCGAACAGGGGACGCAGATACGGGTTGACCTTGGCGGCGATGTCCCCCGGCAGAAAGCCCAGCTTCTCGCCGGCCTCGACCGCCGGTCGCGCCAGCACGATCCGCCGAATCTGCCGTTTCTTGAGCATCGACACGGCCACGGCGACCGCCAGGTAGGTCTTGCCCGTCCCGGCCGGCCCCGTGCAAAAAGTGACGTCGTTGTTGAGCATCGTGTCGATGTATCTCAACTGCCCTTCCGTGGACGGCTCAACAATCTTGTTCGAATAAACCGTGATGGCCTGGTTGTTCTCGACCATGTCCGCCGGGGGACCCTGGTCGACGAACTCGGTGACGTCCTCCGGGGTCAACTGCCTGTGCTTGAGCAAATGCTTCTGCATGCGGTCGATGACCTCGGTGGCGCGATTGACATTGGGCTCTGAGCCACTGATGTGCAGGTCCGACTGGCGGGCGGTGATTTGCACGCCAAGGGCCCGGCGCAACAGACGAAGATGGCTGTCGGCGGGACCGAAAAGCTCAACCTGCTTGGTTGGATCCAATTGTACGGTTACTTCCAAAACTCTATCTCGCTCCAGTGATGCCCGGCCTGTCCTTCGATGGCCTTACTTCATGCCATGACTGCGAAGAACAGGTACGCACATGGCGCCGCGAAAAGCGGGGAATCAATCACATCTAATATACCGCCAAAACCGGGCACACGGTTCGAGGAATCCTTCTGCTGTGCGTCGCGCTTGAGCATGGACTCCGACAGATCACTCAACTGGCCGACAACGGCCATGATCGCCCCGAACACCGGCGCGACCCAAACCCTCATTATACCAAAAGCTGCGGCAAATGCAAAGCTTACGACCGCCGCGAACACGACGGCGCCCCCCAGCCCCTCCCAGGTCTTGCCCGGACTGACCCGCGGGGCCAGCTTGTGCCTGCCGAAAAGCCTGCCAAACGCGTAAGCCCCTATATCGGAAGACTTTATGACAAAAATGAAAGCCAGAAAGGCCAGCGGGCCGCGGTCGACGCGGATCGCCAGGATGAAGGCCCCCAGCAGACCGAGGTACATCAGCGAGAAACAACTGACGCCGCAGTTGGCCAGCACGCCACTGACGCCAAATCGGAATTGCTGCCACAGCATCATCCCGGCAAGCGTAAATACTGCAAGCATCAGGAGATAGCGATCCGGCGGCACAGACACGAGCCGCCCGCCCCACCAACTTGTGGAGAGTAAGACCACGCCGATGGCGCAAACGGGATTGAGAACGACCAAGCCCTTGGACGCCGCAAGCCTTGCCAACTCCAGCCCGCCAAGGCCTGTCGCGACCGCGACGAGCAGCGCGATGAGCGTGCCCTGGACCTGCCTGTTGTCCTCTGGTGAAGCAGTCAGCGAGCCGTCGAACCAGCCGTCGAGCAGGACCAGTCCGGCGAACAGCACGATCATCAGGGACCCGAATATGAGTCGATGCTTTAGCATGTTTTCGTCTGATGGAACGTAGGAAGGTAAGAACGAAGGTAAGAAAGCGAGGGCAGAGCCCAAAGCCCCGTCCTCCCTTCTTACGTTCCTACGTTCTCACCTTCAGTCTTCTTCGGATCCAGGCCGCCGAAGCGCCGATCCCGCGAAGCGTAGGCCAGGATCGCTTCGTCGAGCGACTGGTCGTTGAAGTCCGGCCACAGGGTATCGGTCACGTAAAACTCGCTGTAGCAGATCTGCCACAGGAGAAAATTGCTGACGCGGAGCTCGCTGGCGGTACGGATCAACAGATCCGGATCGGGCATTTCCGCCGTGTACAGGTGGCTGCTGACGCACTTCTCGTCGATGTCCTCTAACCGCAGGCGGCCTTCGACGCACTCTTTCGCAATGGCTCTGGCGGCGTCCGTGATCTCCACCCTGCCGCTGTAGTTCAGCGCCATAGCCAGCACCATGCCCGTGTTGGCCTTGGTCAACGCCATCGTCCCATTCAGCGCGTCGACCACCGACTCGGGCAGCCCATCCATCTGGCCCAGGTGGAGCAGCCGAACGTTGTTCCGCATCAGGCTGGGCCGGATTCCGACGAGGTAGTCGGAGTACAGGTGCATCAGGGCGTTGACCTCGGTCTTGGGCCGCTTCCAATTCTCCATGCTGAAGGAGTACAGCGTGATCGACTCCAAGCCGTAATCGACACAGGACAGAGCCACCTCCTCGGCGGTCTTGGCCCCCTGCCCGTGCCCCTCATACCGAGGGCGGTTCCTCGCCTGAGCCCAGCGGCCGTTGCCGTCCATGATGATGGCGATGTTGCGCGGGATCTGATCGGGCCGAATCCCCAATCGCGCCGCCGTCTTCGCCAGTTTCTGATCCCTGTCGTTTGTAGTCATAGATACGAACCGCCAATAAGCGGCAAACTCGAAATTCGAATATCGAAATCCGAAACAAGCACGAATGATCGAAATCCAAATGTCCTAAACAAACCCGCGAACCGCATCATCGTTTCTGTCATTTGAGTTTGTTTCGGATTTCGAATTTCGTGCTTCGGATTTTCCTTACTTGATGATGGTTTGGCTTCGTTTGGGCCCGACGCCGATCATCTCGACGGGCTTGCCGACGATCTGCTCGATCCGGCGGACGTAGGTCTGCGCCGCCTTCGGCAACGACGCGAAACTCGTCGCATCGCTGAGGTCCTCGTCCCAGCCAGCCATCGTTTCATAGATGGGCTTGGCCTTCGCCAGCCTGTCGATGTTGGCGGGGAAGAACGTGGTTTCCTGGCCGTCGATGTTGTACGCCCGGCACAACTGAAGCTGCTTGATGCCCGTGAGCGTGTCAAGGTGCATCAGGGCCACCGAATCCACCGAGCCGATCTTGATGCTGTATGCGGCCGCCACGCCGTCGAACCAGCCGCACCGCCGGGGCCGGCCGGTCGTCGTGCCGTACTCGTGGCCCTTGACGCGGATGTACTCGCCCGTGTCGTTGTCCTGCTCGGTCGGGAAAGGCCCCGCGCCGACGCGGGTCGTGTAGGCCTTGGCGACGCCGATGTACTTGTTGACCATCTGGGCCGGCACGCCGCACCCCGAAGGCAGGCCCAGCGAACTGGAATTCGAGCTCGTGACGTACGGGAACGTCCCGTGGTCCAGGTCCAGCAGCGAGCCCTGGGCGCCCTCGAAGAGGACGGACTTGCCTTCGCCGATGACGGCGTGCAGCAGCTCGGTCGTGTCCTTGGTGCAGGGCACGAGCCGCTCCGCGTACTTCTTGCAGTTCTCGATGACCGTCTCCGCGTCCATCGGCTCGGCGTTATAGAGAGCCCCGAAGAGCTTGTTCTTGTAGGCCAGGATCATCCGCAGCTTCTCGGCCAAAGCCTTGAGGTCGCGGAAATCGCTCATCCTCACGGCGTAGCTTCGACCCACCTTGTCGGCGTAGCACGGCCCGATTCCGCGGATCGTCGTGCCGATCTTCGCCTTGCCCAGCGACTCCTCGCGGAGCTGATCCTCGCGTTTGTGGTAGTCGAGAACCACGTGGGCGTTTTCGCTGATGAACAGACGCCCGTCCAGCGAGATCCCCCGCTGGGCCAGGCCGTCGATTTCGCTGATGAGCACCGCCGGGTCCACCACCACGGCGTTGGCGATCACGCACAGAATGCCTTCGCGGATCGCGCCGCTGGGCAGAAGGTGCAACGCGAAGCGGCTGTCCCCGATGACAACGGTGTGGCCGGCGTTGGCCCCTCCTCCATAGCGAACCACGACATCGCTCCGCTCGGCGAGGATATCGACAACCTTGCCTTTGCCTTCGTCACCCCACTGCAATCCGACGACACACGTATTCATTAGATTCCCCAAACCTGCCAACCACGCTTAAAAACAGCAAAACCGAGATAGCCTACCGACCCCACCCCCGCCGGTCAACCAAATTCGCCCCGAATCCGGCCCCCGACCAGCCGCCATGGCGCGCCGGCTCCGCTTGTCGAGGAATTCCCATTGAGGCCGGGATCGCCGTGGTATAATGGTCTTCAGGCGGCGAACTGGTCCTGGAAAGGCGATGGCATGATGCGATCAAATGGGCATCTGGGAATCACCAAGGCGATTGTGTTCCTCTGGACGCTGGGCCTCTGCGCGACGGCTGCTCGCGGCGCAGGGTTTGCCGGCGGGACGGGCGAGCCGAACGATCCGTACAAGATCGCCGCGGCGGCCAGGGGGATGGTTTGGTGGGCTCGAACAAAGGTTCCCTCAGCGGCTGCCACTCCGATGCGATCCGGCGGTAACATTTTCCCGTCCAGACGCGTCTATAAGAGTAGGAAAACTCAGAAAGTCCGCCGGGCCTCGTTGACAGATGGGCCGCGGGCGGCATAATAGGGACAAAGAGGTTGAGACCCTGTGCAGTGGATGCCTTCGATTTCCTTCGCCCGTGTCGAAGTCGTCGTCTTGCGCTGGGTACAGAAGTGGTGGGTCGCCGGAACGAACGAAGCGGAGGCCGTGGATCTGGTATGCGCGAGCTGCGGCCACAGGAACAGGAGCGGAGACAATGGAGCGGAGAGACCGAAGCGAATGCAGAGACAATGACAAGATCAGGCGGACTGTGATTTCGAGGCGCGCCGCGTTGGGCGCTTCCGGCTTGGCGGTTCTCGGCCTGCTGGCGCAATCTTCTTCAGGGCAGGACCCCGGTCGCGAAGAGCACGACGCCGCGATCAAAGCGAGGCTGGATCAGCGTAAGGCCTTCGCGGAGCGGATGCGCAACGCCGGCAGCGCCGAGGAACGGATCAGAATGATGGAGGAGATCCGGGCGATGGACCGCCAGCGGGCCATCGAGGAGTTCAAGTGCAAACTGAAGCTCTCGGATCAGGAATGGTCAGTTCTGAGGCCCCGGATCGAAACGGTCTACAACCTGGTGCACCCCCCGCTTGCGATGAAAGGCGGGGCCGACCGCAAGGGCTCCGAACTGGAGCACAGGCGAGCGGAGCTGCGGGAAGTCCTCGACAAGAGCGGGGCCGAAGCGAATGAGATCAAGAGCAAGATGACGGCCCTGCGAATGGCCAGGGACAAGGCCGATCAGGAACTCGCCAAGGCCCGCCAGGAACTGCGTCAGCTCATGACTGTGCGCCAGGAGGCAGAGCTGATCTTGAGCGACCTGCTGGATTGAGCCTCGACGATAATCGGACCGGTGGATTCGGCATTCGTAGGGGCAGGCCCCTCGGTGTTCCACACATCCTCGGCCTGTCGAGATCCGGGGCGTTGAAAGCGCCCAAGAGCGGGGGCGCCGCCCCCGGACCCCCGAGATTTTGCGCTTTGGGCCAGAGGCATGATAGACAAAATGGGACTTCGCCAAGGCAGCGGGGTCGTCCGGACCGCGGAACCGAGCGACTCGCACGCGATCGAGAGGATCCATGGTCTTGCCGCCGCCTGTGAAGATCCGCCCCGGCTTCGGCCGGGCTCTCGGGTAGACGTCTTCACGGCGGGGCTTCTCTGCTGGAAGCCCTAAAAGCGGAAAACGCACCTCGGGACCTGTCAGAGAGTCCATGATCTGCAAGCCATAAGGGCAGAGGAGTTCGCTCCAAGACGTGTGGAACAACGAGGGGTTGCCCCTGTCTTATGCGTCTCCATCGGCGTGACGCGAATTACGGGCGGAGCGGGCGGGGCGTGAACTACGAGATCTTGGCGATCAGATGATCGAGAATGGGACCCAGTTTGTCGTATTCACGATCGCTGAGCGTCCGCTGGGACATCGAACCCTGCTCGTTTTTGTACGTGATCGTGAAGAAGCCTCTCTTTTCGAAGTGGGTCTTGTCGATCTTCTCAATGGCGTCGTAGGGGATTCGCTGCTTGCCGGCGATGACCAGGGCGTCGTCAGCGGCGACGATCTTCCGATTGCGGATCGCGTACAAGTACCCACCCAGAAGCACGGCCCCCGCGATCAGGAACGGCGGAGCGACCCGGTTGGTTACGAGCGTGCCGGTCGGCTTGCCCCGCTCGTCGGTGTGCTTGGCGATGAAGGCCTTGTTGAAGTATCCGTCGTAGGCGAACCACAACGCCGCCACCACGCACACGGCCATGTAAAGATAGAGATTATTTCGCTTGTACCGGCTCAGCGGAGCTTCCATAGCCATCGCGATTCCCACTCCCGATCACGATTTCACGACGAGCGTCTCTGTGCGATCGCCTCCGTCAAAGGTTGCACGAAATGACGCAGAATTCGTTCATTCATCATCTCTTCCACGATTTGGATCTGGCGATCGAGGGAGGCCGCCGGATCGAATCGCTCGTTGGCTTTGGGATACTGGCGGACGGTCAGCGACAGCGTGATCGCCTCATCCCGGCTCGGCTCTTTTTCGCCGGGCTCGTAGAGGCTCGTCTTGGACTCGATGCTCACCCGGGCTTGGGTGTGGTCGTCTTCAGCCAGCGAAAGCACCAGCGCGGGCGAATACACGATCGGCCGGGAGTGCGGCAGGTCCAGGAGCCAGCCAAAGGCGCTGGAGCCGAACAACGCTTCGGCGATCACTTCATCGTGATTGCCGGAGCAGTCGAAGTCCATGGCGTACGTCAAATCAAGCGAATCGACGTCGAGCGGCGTAACGCCGAGCATGTACGGCATCAGATCAAGGATCAGCTTGTTCTGGCTGTGCACTTCTTCGACCGTGGGCGGATTGACGGCGCCGGATCCGACGCGATCGACCTCCAGGCTCACCCAGCGGTACTGCCCCGAGGCCTGATCCTCTTCCAGGCAGTATTCGCCGTTGTCGTGCCGGGAGAACCGGCCCATCGTGGGAAACTGCCTCTGGACCCGATCGAAGAAGGTCAGGATCGTGTCGCGTTCTGTGGGCAGGTCCAGTTCCGTGTTCACGTACATATCGATGTAGAAGTCGTCGCACAGAGAGCCGTAACTATTCGTCGCCATGGGGGAGTAAACCCTCCACAGAATTTATTCCGGTATTCATGCGAGCCGTGATGCACCCGGACTTCGGGCCTATACCGGCTCAGTTCGCCCCCTATTATATGCACATCCGGCAATTTCCTAAACCTTTTTTCAGCCATTCCTCGCACTATTTCGTGCAGTTTAGTCTCTTTTTCACAATTTGATGGTGCAAAGTTACCGGAATAGCCCAAAAGGAATATTCCCCCGTTTTGCCGCCACCAAACTGGGATTTGCGAGGGCTATCGCAAGGCCACGAGGATCAGCACGCCCAAGGCGATGCGATACCAGCCGAACGCGATGAATGTGTGCGTCTGGACGAACCGCAGCAGCCATTTCACCGCGATGAACGCCGTGATCGCGGCCACCAGTGCGGCGACGAGCAACTGCGCCCAGTTCTCCGTCATTGCGACGCCCTGCGCGTGGGCGTCCTGAAAGGCGTCCGCGATCTGGAGAGCTCCTGCCGACAGCAGCGTCGGAATCCCCAATAGGAAAGAGAACTCGGTCGCCTGCCTGCGCGCGGTTCCGGCGGCCATCGCCGCAAGGATCGTCGTGCCGGACCGCGAAGCGCCCGGGAAGACCGCCGCGAGCAGTTGGCCGAATCCGACCACAATCGCAGAAAGCCAGCCAACTTCCTCCTGCTGAGGCCGATTCCTGACCCACCGCTCCACCGCGAAGATGACGAAGCCGCCGATCAACGTCGCCCAGGCAACCGGCCCGGCGGTCTCAGGTAATTCCAGGCCGGCCTTCTTCAAAGCGATTCCACCCGCGCCGGTGATGAAGAAAGCGGCCGCCAATTTGAAGATGAACGCCCGCACCGCCGGATCACGCCACTGGAAAATCATCTGTTTGACCCGCTGAGTGAACAGCACCAGCACGGCCAGAACCGCCCCGCACTGAATCACCGTGTTGAACAGGTCCGACCGCTGCGGCAATCCATACGCCTGCTTGAACCATTGTTCGGCCAGCAGCAGGTGCCCCGTGGAGGATACCGGCAGAAACTCCGTGATCCCCTCGACGATTCCCAACACGATGACCGCAATCCACTCGATCATAACCACCTATAGATAGAACGGTGCGTGGTACGCACCCTACATGCCACGACGATGCGGCCTCGTAGGGCGCGTACCAGGCGCCATCTTCACTGCCCTCGCACGATCAGAATCATGGCGACGTGGACGCAGATCGCCGAGAGCACGCCGGCGCCGAGATCGTCCGCCAGAACGCCCCATCCCGCCGGGAACCGTTCGAGTTTGCGGATGGGGCCCGGCTTGAGGATGTCGAACACGCGAAACGCAAGGAAGCCGAACGCCGCGATTACGAGGCTTTCCCAGCCGCAGAGATTCCGCGGCACCAACAGCGGCACGGCCAGAAACGTCAACGCCTGGGCCGCGAACTCGTCCATGACGACTTCGCCCGGGTCCTGCCGACCCGTGGCGGC
>JBDKUU010000205.1:0-3605 GCA_039679525.1 Phycisphaerales bacterium
ATGTCTATCTCCTCTGTTTCGTGTTGGACTCACGTGTCAGGCGTATTATCGGCAGGCGGCGAGGAGGCATTAAGGAAAAATGGGAACTTTCTTCCCCCCGGCGTCCCGGCCCATAAGAACCTCTCTGTACGTACTGAATCGCGCGAAATGCCCCGCAGATTCAGACTCATGACTTGCCCCCCTTTCCCCGGCCGCAGACGGTACATCATCCCTCCTTCGGGACGGCCTACAGCTTGCGGTCCAGCTTCCGATAACCAATCGCCTCCGCCACGTGTTCGCTGCGAATGTCTTCGCAGCCCTCGATATCGGCAATCGTGCGGGCCACCTTGCAGATCTTGTCGTGGGCGCGGGCGCTCAGGCCCAGTTCCATCATCGCTTCCTTGAGCATCATCTCGCCCGTGGCGTCGATCCGGCAGAACCGCTCCAACTGCTGATGGCTCATGTGGGCGTTGGTGAGGACCTTGCCGTTTCCGAATCGGCGGCGTTGCCTCTCCATGGCGGCCATGACGGTCGACCGCAGGCTGTCGGAGTCGATCTGGCGGGCCGTGGACCGCAGCTTACTGAACGCCACGGCGGGCACGTCGATATGGATGTCGATCCGATCGACAAGAGGGCCCGAGACCTTCGCCAGGTAGCGGGCGATCTGGCCCGGGGCGCACTTGCAGGCCCGCAGATTGCTGCCGAAGTATCCGCAGGGACAGGGGTTCATCGCGGCCACCAGCATGAACTGGGCCGGGAACTGGATCGTCTTCTTGGCCCGGGACACGATCACGAAACCATCCTCGAGCGGCTGGCGGATCATCTCCAGCACATGACGGGGAAACTCGACGAACTCGTCCAGAAAGAGAATTCCATAATGGGCCAGGGACAGTTCTCCCGGCCGGGGCGAGGACCCGCCGCCGATCAGGGCCGGACCGCTGGCCGAATGGTGCGGGGCCCGCACGGGGCGGGTCGCCAATAACGCCTGGTCCTTCTTCAGGAGGCCGACCGCCGAATAGATCCGCGTGGTCTCCAGCGACTCCTCCAGGCTCAGGGCCGGCAGGATCGTCGCCAGCCGCTGGGCCAGCATGGTCTTGCCCGCGCCCGGCGGGCCGATCATCATGATGTTGTGCGAGCCGGCCGCGGCGATCGTCAAGGCCCGTTTGACGCTCTCCTGCCCTTTCACGTCGCCGAAATCGACGTCGTAATGCGAGGCCACGGCGAACAGGTCGTCAATGCTCGTGACTGTCGTTTCGAGCAGCAGCCGGCCCGTGAGAAACTCCACCGCCTGCGACAGCGAGCCGACTCCGTAGACCTCGAGTTCCTGCACGACCGCCGCTTCCCGGGCGTTCTCCAGGGGCACGATCATCCGGGAGAACCCGTTGGCCGCCGCGGTCATGGCCATGCTGAGCACGCCGTTGACCGGCCGCACCCGACCGTCCAGGGCAAGCTCTCCGACGATCACGAACTCCTTCAAAGGCGGTCCCGGCGCCACGCCCTCGCCCACGAGCATGCCCAGGGCGATGGGCAGATCGAACGCGGGACCGGCCTTCTTGACGTCGGCCGGGGCAAGGTTGATCAGCGACTGGGTCTTGGGATATCGATAGGCGCAGTTCACGATCGCGCTGTGGACGCGTTCGAGGCTCTCTTTGACGGCCGCGTCGGGCAGACCGACGATGATGGACTTCTCCAGGCCGCCGCGGGCGACGTCCACCTCGACCTCGCAGATCACGCCCTCGATCCCTTCGAGGGTCACGCTATTCAATCTCGCCAGCATGCTCTCACATCTCCGTTAGTCAGACAGGGCTCCACGGGAATTGTATCCCCGCAGACGCCCCGCTTCAAGCGGATTCCCGCTCAGTCGTTGCGGCCGCTGAGGGCCCTGTATCCCGCCGAGAGAGCGAACAGGAGCGTGCTGACCAGGACGATGCAGGCCCCGGTGGGCAGGTTGAGGAAGTACGAAATGAAGAAGCCGCCAACGGTGCTCAGAACGCCGAAGGCCATGGACACTGCGGCGATCGCCCCATGCCTGCGGCAAAGCTGGTACGCCGCGGCGGCCGGGTTCGAGATGAGGCTGAAGATCATCAGGCCGCCGATCAGAGGGAGGTTCACGGCCAGGATGACGCCGCACAGGGCCAGGAACATCGCGTAGACGAACGTCTCGTGGACGCCGGTGGCGGAGGCGATGCTGCGACTGAACAGCAGAGCCTTCAGTTCCTTGTTGAACAGGATCGCGAAGGCGGCCAGGGCCCCCGCCGCGGCCGCGATGACGACGAGGTTCTCCGTGCGGACGAACAGGATGCTGCCCCAGAGCAGGCCGAGAACCTCGGTGCGGCTGTCCTGGATCAGGCCGATGCCCAGAAAGGTCACGCCGAGCATGAGGGAGAACAGAATCGCCAGGGCGACGTTGGAATCGAGACGGGTCCTATCCGGCCGAATCGCGGCCAGGCTCATCGCGGCCAGGGCGGAAATCGACGTGGCGCCCGCGGCGGGGCTGATGCCCAGCAGATAGGAATAGACGGCGCCGGCCATGGCTGTATGCGAGACGAAGATGCCGACGAAAGGCAGCCGCAGCCCCACGATGTATACCCCCAGCAGGCCGCAACTGGCCCCGGCGATCACTCCGGCGAGCAGGACTGTGTAGAAGAATGGGTCCATCAATGGTCCGCCTCCGGCTTCACGATCGCACGCCCAGGATGTGCCGGCGTCCACCGACAGTCGAAGCGACGAGATGGCCCCGGAAGGCGAGGCCCAGCGTCTCGGGTCTGAGAACGACGTTCGGCTCGCCGTCCGCGAGAAGGCAGCCGTCCGCCAGCAGGATGATTCGCCTGCACGTCGGAGGCAGCACGCTCGTGTCGTGAGAGACCATGAGCACCGTGACGCCCGTTTCACGATGGAGGCGCTCCACCAGTTCCGAAATCTGGCGTCTCCAATCGAAGTCGAGGCTGGCGCAGGGTTCGTCGAGCATGAGGATTCGCGGTTCCTGGGCCATGGCGCGAGCGATCAGGACTTTCTGCTGCTCGCCTCCCGAGAGGCTTCGAAACGTCTGGTCCCGGCGGTTCGTAAGGCCCATCGCCTCGATCCAGCGGTCGACGATCGCGCGATCCCGCGCGTTCAGGCGCACCAGCATCGGGCGAACGCTCGTGCGTCCCATCGACACCACCTCCCGCACGCTGAAGGGCAGATCGGCATTGTACTCGGCGGACTGAGGGATGTATCCGATGCGCTTGCGGAGAGCGCATTTGCGCCAGCCGCCGAGCCGCGTCAGATCGTTGCCGTCGAGCATTACCGAGCCGGCATCGGGGCGGATCAGTCCCGCGCAGACCTTCAGCAGCGTCGTTTTGCCTGCTCCGTTGGTCCCGATGATCCCCGCGAAGTCGCCCTGTGGAATCTCCATGCTGTCAATTTGCAGGATGGTCCTGCCGGGACGGCAGACTCGAACACCCGAGAGATTCAAGGAACCATCGGTCATTTTGCCGCAGCCTCACATAAGAGTCTGACGTTGTCCTGGACGAGCCGGTCGAAGCCTGTTTCCTGCTCGCACGTCTGGGGAAAGTTGCCGAACACGACGGCCCTTGCCCGGCATCTGTCCGCAAGGACTTCGGCAAGCGAGACGCCCTCCTGCC
>JBDKUU010000206.1:0-2357 GCA_039679525.1 Phycisphaerales bacterium
TTTTGCTGCATGTTATGTGCCCGCCCGGCGGGCGGCCAAGGTCGATCCGATGGCGGCCTTGAGATGGGAATGAGAACCGGTTGTCAGTTGACAGTTCTCAGTTGGCAGCAAGAGGTGCCGACCGACGGGCCAGCAACTGACAACTGTGAACTGAGAACCGACAACTGGGAACTGGAGACTTCATGATCCGATTGAGAAATATCGAGAAGTGCTACGAGACGAAGGCGGGCAAGAACTACGTCCTTCGGCAGATCAACCTGGACATCGAGGAGGGCGAGTTCGTCACGTTCATGGGGCCCTCTGCGGCGGGCAAGACCACGCTGCTGAACATCCTGGGCATGCTCGACGGCGACTGGACCGGCGAGTACCACCTCTTCGACAACGCGATCCACTCCCTCAAACCCAAGCAGCGGCTGGCCCTCAACAAGCAGTACATTGGGTTCGTTTTTCAGAATTTCAATCTGCTCGACACGCTGACGGTCTACGAGAACCTGGACATCCCGCTGTCCTACAGGAACATCAAAGGCTCGGAGCGGGCCTCGATGGTCTGCGACACGCTCGACCGCTTCGGTATCGTCGGCAAGAAGGACCTGTTTCCCAGCCAGCTCTCCGGCGGCCAGCAGCAGCTCGTCGGCGTGGCCCGCGCGGTGATCGCCAAGCCCAAGCTCCTGCTGGCGGACGAACCTACGGGCAACCTGCACTCGAGCCAGGGCGACGAGATCATGAAGCTCTTCAAGCGGCTCAACAGCGAAGGCACGACGATCATCCAGGTGACCCACAACGAAAAGTACGCCGCCTACGGCCGGCGGATCGTGAAGCTCAAGGACGGCTGGATGGAAACGTAGGGTGGGGTTGCCCCACCAGGAATCCGAGGCGCCAGAACGCGGCCGGGATCGTTGTGCATCCCGTTGTGTCCGAATCCGGGCGCGGGGTTTCGAAAGCGGACACTTCCCTGCGTCTCGTCTGCATGGAACCGCCTCGTTTGCGAGAGGTTCTGGCATATTCTTTGCTCTTGTCCCCCTTGTGGATATTGACCTGTGATTTCGAGGTATCTGGATGAACGAGAGAATTGACGAACGGCAGCGACTTGCGGCGGTTGGGCGATGGGGTCTGACGCTGGTTGTGATTCTTGGGGCCGGCGGCTGTGGGATCCCGGAGGTCAAGCGCGAGCCGAAGATGGCTGCGTTGGCGGAGAAGCTCGATACGATCGACACCGTTCAGCTCGAGGAGAAATCCAAGTCGGAGCCGGTGACGATCGAAAAGGCAACGGAGAATCTGGCCAAGCAGATTGCCGAGCCGAATCGGCCTCAGCGTGAGATCAAGTTCACGCTCGACGAAGTCCGCGCCGCCGCACTGGCGAACAACCTCGATCTGAAGGTCGAGATGATCGACCCGGCCATCGCTCGGGAGAACCTCGATATCGAGCGGGCCCGGTATGAGTCGACCTTTTTCGGCTCCGCGCGGTACGGCAGGAGCGATCAGATCGACGGTGGAGCGGTCTCTTCGCGGCGATACGAGGCCGGCGTGACGACGCCGCTGCAAACCGGCGGCGAGATCACCGCGAGCGTGCCGGTCACGGACGTGGGCGGGGTCTCCGAGGCCGCCGCGAGCGTCTCTGTCGTGCAGTCGCTGCTGAGAGGGGCGGGGACCCGCGTGAATCTGTACGCCATCCAACTCGCCGCCTATGCGCAGGATCGCGTCGACGCCTCCACGAAGCTTCGGGCCATCTACATCCTGAGCGAGGCGGACATCGCCTATTGGTCTCTCTATACCGCTCGAAAGCAGCTCGACGTCAGCCGCGAGCAGTACAAGCTGGCCCAGGATCAGTTGGGGAACGCTCGACACAAGGTGGAAGCGGGGTCCGCCGCGAAGATCGAAATCATCCGTGCGGAGTCCGGCTTGGCCAGCCGTCTCGACACCATGATCAGCAACGAGACCGCCGTACGCAATCGCGAACGCGACCTCAAGCGAATCATGAACCGGACGGACCTGCCGCTGAACGAGCAGATCGACATGATTCCCATGACCGATCCGGACCCCAAGGGGATGGAGCTCGATTCGGAGGCGTTGGTCGCGGCGGCGATGAAGAACCGCATGGAGATGGCGGTTCTGGAGTCTCAATTGGCGAGCAACGACATCGGTGTGGCTGTGGCGAAGAACAATCTGCTGCCGAAGCTGGACGCCGACTATACGTTTGAGGCCGGCGGGGTGGGCACGTCGCAGAATCGGGCCGTAAGGAATATCTTCGATGAGACTCTGGCGGACCACAGCGTCGGGGTGTCGGCCACGATTCCCCTGGGCAATCGAGCGGCCGAGGCGCGTCTGCGGCAGGCCCATCTGGCGAAGGTTCAGACCCA
>JBDKUU010000207.1:0-2375 GCA_039679525.1 Phycisphaerales bacterium
GAACCACGTCGCCCAATGGCTGGTCGCGATGCACGAGACGACCGGCAAACCCGTCTATCGCGAGCGGGCCGAGAAGTGGTTCCGGCTCATGCGGTCGCGGATGAAGACCCGCGAGGACGGCAAGTACTTCGTGTGGAACTACTGGGACCCGGCGGGCCCGTGGGACTACAAGCCCGACGACTCGCCCAAGCATTGGATCGGCGTTCACCCCAACGGCGGCTACTACGCGATCGACGTCGAAGCCATCGTCGCCGCCTTCGAGCACGGGCTGGTCTTCACGAAGGCCGACGTCGACCGCCTGATCGCCACGAACCGCGATTTCATGTGGAACCAGCAAGTCGTTGGAGCCCGGTTTCGACGCATCGACGGCGGCGAGCCCGCCCCCCGATGGAAGGACTCGCCCGGCGTGTTGTGGACGGCCCTGGTTCCGTACGACGACACGCTGCGAAAGGTCTTCATCGCCAACCATGATCCGTCCGACTGGGGCGGCCTGTCCACGACGCCCTGGTATCTCGCTCGCGAAGCATCGATCCGGCTACAATCCCGAAGGGAGCAAACCCCATGAACACTCGATTCGATCTGAACCGCCGTCAATTCCTCCAAACCGCCGCGGTCGCTGCTGCCGGGTTGCCGCTGACAGCCGCTCCGGCCGCCGAGTCTGCGGCCCGGTCGCCCGGCAAGCCCAAGATCGGCTGCTTGAGCTGGTGTTTTCACGACCTCAGCCCCGCGGTCGATCCCGAGCCGGCCCTGGACATCATCGGAGGCATGGGCTTCGAGGGCGTCGAGCTGATCGTGACGGCCCGGCGGGATCTCAAGGATTTCTGGACCGAGGCCCGGATCGATCGAATCAATCAGAAACTCCAACGAAATAAGCTCCGAGTTTCGCAGTTCGTCATTTTCCAGCCGGTGGTCGAGGACCTGTCGAGCACCGATCCAACGGCACAGAAGCAGGCCCTCGATTATTTCGAGGCGGGCTGCCGCATCGGCAAAAAGTTCGGCGCCCCGATCATCAACATTGTGGCGCCCTGGGCCCGCGAGCTGAAGGGCCCGACGGAGTACCTGCCCCGCTTCTACGAGATCGAGAATCCCCGGCCGGGCGGGAAATACCACATCGACATCGCCGAAGGGTTCGACTGGGACCGGGTCTGGAACGCCTACGTGGAGACCACCAAGGCCTGCCTGGCGAGGGCCAAGGCCCACGGCATGAAGTTCTCCATCGAGCAGCACACCCACTGCCTCGTGCCGGACGCGGCGTCTTTCCTGCGGCTGTGGGATCAGATTCGCGACGACGACTTGGGCTACAATCTCGACGCCGGCTGGACGTTGCTCCAGCGAGAGTATCCGCCGCTGGCGATCCACAAGGTCGGCAGGCGTCTGATGAACGTGCACATGCGGGACATCGACGGCACGATGCGGCTGTTCCCGCCGTTCGGACGCGGCGTGATGGACGTCGAGGCGATCGTCAAGGCCCTCAAGGACGTCGGCTTCAACGGCTTCGCCTCCATCGAACAGGACCAGCATCCCGGCGATCCGGATATCAAAGACACCTGCCGGGAGTACCTGCGAATCATGAGGAAATACGTATGAAGCTCGCCGCGCTGGCTCTTGCAGTTCTGGCGTCGTTACAACCGGCGGTAAGCGGCTGGGAGCCTGTGGGCCTCTCCGGCGGAGGCGGCATGTTCTCCCCCGCCATCTCCCCGGCGAACCCGAATCTCATGATGCTCAATTGCGACATGAGCGCGGCGTACATCTCCGAGGACGGCGGTCACAACTGGCGGATGATTCACCACGCCCAACTGCGGAGCGACACGCGATGCCGTCCGGCCTTCCATCCGTCGAATCCCAGCGTGATCTACGCATCCTCCGGCGGCGAGCTTCGTGTCAGCCGGGATCGCGGCCGAACCTTCTCGCCCATCGGCGATCTGCATGAGTCGCTCTCCGGCGAGATTGCGATCAATCCGACCGACCCGAGCGAAATGCTCGCGGGGACGGACAACGGAAGATGCCATCTGTCGCGCGACGCCGGCGTCACGTGGACGACTTGCGAGGGGCCGCGAGGGCAAGTGCTCGGCTTCCACTTTCGCAGCCGCACTCTCTTCGTGGGCACCAGCGAAGGCATCTGGCGATCGGACGACGATGGCCGAACCTGGGTGGAGAAAGCGAACGGGTTGCCCTGGAAGGAGATCCGCGGATTCGCGGGGGGCGAAGACAGGCTCTACTGCACGGTGACCAGCAAGCTGGAGAACGACGTCCTCCAGGGCGGAGTCTACCGTTCCCTCGACAGCGGCGAAAGCTGGCAGCGGACGATGGGTCAGGGCATCAACGTGGACACGACTTCGGCCGATCAATGGTCGTTCGGCCCGATCGCACAGTAC
>JBDKUU010000208.1:0-6865 GCA_039679525.1 Phycisphaerales bacterium
GCAGGCGGCGGGCATTATCCTCGTTCCGGAAAACGCTTCGAAGCGTGTGCTCGTGCCCGCGCGGACCGTCGACGATTCGTGGCGGGGCGGCGGCGCGTTCGACGATTCCGCGTGGTCCTTCGCGGCCGGCGGCGTCGGTTACGAGAGGGGCTCCGGCTACCAGGACTATTTCAGCCTCGACGTCGGGCCGCAGATGTACAACAAGAATGCGAGCTGCTTTATCCGTATTCCCTTCTCTTTCACGGGCAATCTGGCGACCGTGGACCAGGGGACGCTGATGGTCCGTTACGACGACGCGTTCATCGCGTACCTCAACGGCGTCGAGATCGCCCGGCGGAACTTCACGGGCGATCCCGCATGGAACTCGGTCGCGACCGATCTGCACGACGATTCGGCGGCCGTGCTCTTCGAGAGCATCGAGATCGCGAATCTCCGCGACATCCTTCGCCAGGGCGGCAACGTGCTGGCGATTCACGCGATGAACCTGCCGGCGACCAGCTCGGACTTTCTGATCAGCGCGGCGCTGGCGGCCAGCGAGACGCCGGACGCGACGACGGCCTCGCAGGTTCGCCAGTACGCCGGGCCGGTTGCGCTGACGGAGAGCGCACGGGTCGTCGCCCGGTCGCTCAACGGAGGCCGATGGAGCGCGTCGAACGACGCGGTCTTCTCGGTGGGGCCGGTCGCCGAGAACGTGCGGATCAGCGAGATCATGTATCATCCCGCCGATCCGAACGCGGAATACATCGAGCTGACGAACATCGGCGACGAAGCCGTCAACTTGAACGGGGTCCGCTTCTCCGATGGGATCGAATTCACGTTCCCCAGCTTCAGCCTCACGTCGGGCGCGTATTGTCTGGCGGTGCAGGATCTCGCGGCGTTTGAGAGTCGCTACGGCCCCGGCCTGCCTGTCGCAGGTCAGTACGCCGGCTCGCTGGACAACGCGGGCGAGCGCATCGAACTGTGCGATGCGACTGGTCGGACGATCCACAGCTTCGAGTACCGCGACGACTGGTACGACGCCACGGACGGCGGGGGATTCTCGCTCACGGCAGCGTCGCCCAAGGCCGTCGATCCCAACTCGCTCGATGATAAGGCCGCCTGGCGTCCCAGCGCGAATCCCGGCGGCTCGCCGGGCTCGGCCGATTGATCGGGCTGCGAATCCTTCTCACAATCGCTGATGCACACATAGGGACCTCTCCTGTCTTCTTGTACGACGCGACGCGGCGCTTCGTCGAAACGCCAAACGCCCATTCCCCCGATGCTTTTTGCTCATTCGACTTTTCAGCTTCCTGCCGGGACGTATGAAGGGTAGCAGCGCGGCATGGACGTCGTGCTGCGGATGTGAATAGGAGCGGACTAGTATGAAACGGCATCATGATTCTTTCTATCCCGCCGGCAGAGTGCAGGCCCAGATGGGGTTGACCCTGGTCCTGACGGCCCTGGTGGGCTGGCTGATGGTAGGCGATGCCCGGGTGAGGTTCGCGGATGTGCACAGCAATCAGGCCGAATCCCGGCCGGTGATTGCGCGGGGCGAATTGGCCTCCGATGAAACCACGACGATCGACTTGTTCCGGACGGTCGGGCCGTCCGTGGTCTATATCACGGGCATGAGCGTTCGGCAGGATTGCTTCTACTGCCGGGCGCTGGAGGTTCCGCAGGACGCGGGCACCGGCCTGGTCTGGGACGAAAATGGATACATCGTGACCAGTTACCACGTGATCGCGGAGACTCAGGCGGTGCAGGTGACCCTGGCGGATCATTCCGAGTGGCGGGCGCGCATCGTCGGGTCCGATCCGGATAAGGACATCGCGGTCCTGAAGATCGACGCTCCGCGGCGTCTGCTGCCTCCGATCCCGATGGGCACGTCGCAGAACCTCCAGGTGGGCCAGAAGGTGTTCGCCATCGGCAATCCGTTCGGCTTCGACCAGACGCTGACCACCGGCATCATCAGCGGCCTGGGCCGGGAGATCACCGGCGCCACGAGCCGCCCGATCCGCGACGTGATTCAGACCGACGCGGCCATCAATCCCGGCAATTCCGGCGGACCGCTGCTCGACAGCTCCGGCCGGGTGATCGGGATCAACGCCGCGATCCTCAGCCCCTCGGGAGCCTACGCGGGCATCGGGTTTGCCGTGCCGATCGACGCGGTGAACGCGATCGTTCCGAAGCTGATTCGAGGAGAAGAGTCCGACACGCCGCGTCTGGGCGTCCGATTCGCCGAGGACTATCTCGTCCGGCGACTGGGTCGCGAGGGCGCGTTGGTCCTGACGATTACGCCGGGCGGCGCCGCCGATAAGGCCGGGCTGCTCGCGACCCGTCGCGGCGACGACGGCGAAATCCACCTCGGCGATCTTGTCGTCGCCATCGACGGCCAGGCCGTGTCCGGGACCGCCGATCTGTACCGGATCATCGACACCCACAAGAGGGGCGACACGGTGACGATGACGATCGTCCGCGAAGACGAGAAGATGGATGTGGCGGTCGAGCTCAGCAGCACGGCCTGACGCGACCCCGGCGGGGAATTTGACAACCTGCTCCGGCGGCTCTATCATCGTGTGTGGCCGGCCTTCGACGGCGACGAGCCGCGGGCCGGCCGCACACGGATAGATGGGAGTCGGTTGTCATGGAACGAGATCGCGGGCAATTCCACCGTGCGGGCCGGGCGCAGGCCCAGAGCGTGCTGACCATCCTGCTGTTGATTCTCGTGGGGCTGCTGTTGTTCCGCGAGGCCCGGTTTTGGTTTGGGGGCGTGCATCAGAAGGGTGCTCTGCCTCGGGCCGTGACCGCCCGCGGCGATCTGGCGGCCGACGAGAAGAGCACGATCGACCTGTTCAAGGAGGTCTCGCCGTCCGTCGTGTACATCACCAGTCTCGCGATGCAGCAGGACCCGTTCCGATTCCGCGCGCTGGAGGTTCCGCAGGGCGCGGGCTCCGGATTCATCTGGGATGAAAAAGGCTACGTCGTCACGAACTTTCACGTCATTGCCGAGGCGCAAGGGGCGAACGTGACGCTGGCCGACCAGTCGACGTGGCCGGCCAAGCTGGTCGGCGTCGAGCCGGACAAGGACATCGCCGTGCTGAAGATCGACGCCCCGACGAGGCTGCTGCCGCCCATTCCGATCGGCGCCTCGGCCGATCTGCAAGTGGGCCAGAAGGTCTTCGCGATCGGCAATCCGTTCGGTTTCGACCAGACGCTCACCACCGGCGTGATCAGCGGACTGGGCCGCGAGATCGTCTCGGCCACCCGCCGGCCCATCCAGGGCGTGATTCAGACCGACGCCGCCATCAATCCGGGCAACTCCGGCGGCCCGCTGCTCGACAGCGCCGGCCGGGTCATCGGCATCAACACTGCCATCGTCAGCCCCTCCGGCGCCTACGCAGGCATCGGATTCGCGGTGCCGGTGGACGTGGTCAATCGGATCGTGCCGCAGATCATCAGCGGCCAGCAGATCGAGAAGCCCGGCCTGGGCGTCGCCATCGCGGAGGATTCCGTCACGCGGCGTCTGGGCGTGGAGGGCGTGCTGATCCTCGGCGTCACGGCGGGCAGCGCCGCGGAGAAGGCGGGCCTGCGCCCGACCGGCCGCAGCGCCAGCGGCGAGATCATTCTCGGCGACGTGATCGTCGCCGCGGAAGGCAAACCGGTGAACAACTCGAACGACCTGTTCCGAATCCTCGACAACCACAACGTGGGCGACGTCCTCACCCTGACGATCGTGCGGGACGAACGCAGAGTGGACGTCCAGGTCACGCTCCAGGCCTTGTAGGGCGGGGCTTGTCCCACCGAAAAACATCGATTGAAGAGGCGGTGGGGGCAAGCCCCACCCCACGGGGTTCCCTGCGCAGAGCCCATGTTCGCAGAGATTATGGGGGACGTGTATCTTTTGTGCTGGCCTTTGCAGATTCTCTCTTGACACATTTGGCAGGGGGGCGATCCGGGATATACTTTAGTTGGGTGTGTCCGTAGGAGTTTGGGTCCGGTCCCGCCAAACACGAGTCATCTGAAATCATGCCGCGGCATGTGCTGCCTGGAGCCTGGTGGCGATTCGCCGTCTCCAGGCGAGCGGTCCTCCACCATACACCGACTTCGACGAAACTTGCATCTGTTGAATGGTTGAGAGTCCTGATTCTGCGGGGAGTGAACGTATGTCTCGTATTGATCTGAAGGTCTCGATAATGCGTGTCACAGGGTGCCTGGTTGTTCTGGTCGCGCTGCTGTGGTCCGGCGTATGTGCGGCTCAGATCACGAATCCCGGCTTCGAATCGACGTACGCGGGCCTGCCGTATCCCCGGCCGCTGCCCTCGAACTGGTCGAGAGTCGACGATCCGTCGTTCAACTCGTACTGCACGGAATCCTGGTATACGGAGGGCGCCGTTTCGGCGTGCCTGTTCAGCTTGCGAGGCGCATCCTTCGAACCAGGCCAGTACCAGAGTTTCTACCAGTTCGTGGACCTGACGGGCATGGGCACCCTGGCGTTCGACGCCATGCTGACCGGCAACCCGTCGGAGGAGTTCTCGCACTTCGAGGCGTCGGTCCTGGTGGACGATGTGCCCATCTGGACCGCGACCGACGCGGGCGAGTACCTGGGCCAGGAGGTGGACATCTCCGGCGTGTCGGCGGACTGGCACATGGTGGAGTTGCGGATCACTGCGCTCGAGAGCGGCACGTTCGACAATTCCTACCTGGCCTACTGGGACAACATGATGCTCCTGGAAGGCCCCAGTACGATCGAAGCCACCATCGCTCTGGACCCGGGCATCCTGAACCTTCGGACCTGCGGCCGGTGGATCACCTGCTATATCGAGCTGCCGGAAGGCTATGACGTCGCCCAGATCGACGAGTCGACCGTGACGCTGGAGCAGATCGCCGCCGCCACGGGCGCGGACCGCTGGGCCCGGTGCTGGGCTCGATGGTGGTGGGGTCGGCCGTGGGGTCATCGGTGGGCCCATGCGGACAGGACTCCCAGGAACATCGTGGACCATGACCGGGACGGCATCCGGGAGCGCGTGATCCGATTCGATCGGGACAAGGTGGAGGCCGTGGTGCAGGCCCCCGAGACGACCCTGGCGGTCGCCGGCCAGCTCCTCGACGGAACGCCCTTTGAGGGGACCGCGACGATCAAGGTGATCGAGAACAGACCCTGCTGGAACTGGAGAAGATAACGCCGTCTCCCAAGGCGGCGTCCCGCAGAGGAGAGTCCAAGAGGACTCGTCGAGGTGCACCCCGGGTGGTTGGAAGTGTCCCCGATGCGGCACTCGCATCGGGGATACGATGTTCGGATCGCTCGCACGTCCCGGACGCCACGCCACCCGGGCGTGCCATTTGCACTTTTGGCCCAATCAGGTCCGCAGAAGCACTCTGACAAGGCAGACCCCGGGCGAAATTCGAAGCACGAAATTCGAAATCCGAAACAAATCCAAAACCCAAAGCACAAATGACCAAAACCCTGGCGCAGGGCGGGAGCCTGTTTCGAATTTTGGATTTCGGTCATTCGTGCTTGTTTCGGATTTCGTGCTTCGAGATTCGGATTTCGCTGACATCGGCGTGCGTCAAATTGTCCAGAGACTTCAGCGGACCAGCTTACTCCACGACCTGCTTCCAGCTTCCGGGCGAGATCGCCATGCCGTCCACGTAGGTGTAGCCTTTCGGAGGGCAGGTCACCAGGCTCGAGTCGTAGACGATCGTGTTGGTCCCGTCGCAGGTGACCACGCCGCCGCAGACGATCGTGCCGACGATCCGTGCGGTCTGCTGGAGGACAACCGATCCGGTGACGTGGATGAGTCCGCGGATCTCGTTGGGGTAGGTGTCCGCGGCGTCCATATCGGTGACCCCGCCGTAGGGAGCGCCGGTCGGATTGTAGTTCTTGGCGTTGGACGCCTCCGAGAGCGTTGTGCTGGCGCTGGCGCATTTGATGGTGAGATTGCCGTCGACGAGCAGGACGGGGAACTGCGAATTGTAGTTCTGGCAGAACATCGCGCCGTCCAGGATGACGCTCTTGTTCGGCGCCTTGATGATGAGCGTCCCGTAGATCCGCGTGTTCTTGATGGTGATCGCGCTGCCGCCGGTGTCCAGGACGTACAGCCCGTTGGGGTCGGTGGAGCCCCAGGGGTTGCATCCGGGGGCGAAGACCGCCTTGTCGATGGCCCCCGTGTAGGCGACCGTCGTGGCCTTGCCGACGTAATCCGCGATCACGGAAGAGGCGGGCATCGGCTTGGCGGGGGCCCCCGACGTGGGGTCGCCCGTGATGTTGTTGACGCCGACGATCGTGGCGGCCTGGGCGTCTCCATCGACCGTGCCGCTGGCGTTCAGCAGCCCGTTCGTCGAGAGAGGGGCCCCGACCACGGTGATCCGCCTGCCGCCGTTGACAATCACCGTCGTGGAGCTGTGAAGGCACGCGCCCAGCAGGGCCAGGGGCTTGACGACGGGCACCAGCGTGACCTGCGTCTTGTGGCGTGCGGCCCCCTTGACGCCCGTCCCGGTCAGGATGAGCGGCTCATACGCCGAATCGCTCAGCACGCCGTCGCTGGGATCGACGCCTTGAAGCGAGAACGTGCCGCCGCCCAGAGGCTTGTCCTGGAGCCAGACGCCGCTGGACCAGGTGGTTCTCCAGGCCGAGTCCGTCTTGATCTGGAGCAGGCCCAGCTCGATGGCCGAGGACGCGCACGTTCTTGCCTGGGCGCAGTCGCGGCCCAGGCGGGCCGACTGCGTCTGGAGGCGAACCGCCGCCAGGGAACCCAGACCCAGCATCGCCACGACCAGAGACGAGGCCAGCACGTACAGATAAATGCTGCCTCGGCGGTTCTTGTTGGCTCGGCGGTTCGACGGCATCTTTCTATTTCCAGTCAACGGTCTTGATGGCCACCAGGGT
>JBDKUU010000209.1:0-3342 GCA_039679525.1 Phycisphaerales bacterium
GCTGGCAGGACTGAAGTCTGTCAGTTGGGCGGGCGCCGTAGGGTTGGCCAAGCGCGGACCAAATCAGAACGCCCGCCGGATCGGTTTTCACCGTCCCCCAACCCGCACGGCCTAAACCGCCCGCAAACTGTCGCGCATGAAAAGCGCCGCCATGACCGATGAAGACTTCCTGGCCCTGCTCCAGATCGAGCGCCGGGAGTCCATCGGCTTCGACAACGACGACGAACTGGCGGACAACCGCGAGAAGGCCCTTGAGTACCGCAAGGGCGATATGAGCGACCTGAAGACCCTGCCGAACAGGTCCAAGGTCGTCTCCACCGACATCGCCGACGCTATCGAGACGGTGAAGCCCGATCTGATGGACGTGCTGGCCGGCGGGGATGATCCGGTCGCCTTCCGTCCCTTGAGCGAGGAGGACGAAGAGGCCGCCCAGCAGGAGACCGATTACGTCTCCCATGTCCTGTTCAACGAGAACGACGGCTGGAGCATCCTCAACGCCCACATCGACGACGCCCTGACGTGCAAGCTCGGCATCTTCAAGGTCTGGGTGGAGCCCTACGAGAAGGTCGAGGAGCAGCAGTATCAGGGCCAGACCGAACTGGCCGTGATCGCGACGGAGCAGGACGGGGCCGAGATCGTCGATCTGCAGCCGTCGACGGACATGGCGCCCGAGGGCGAGCCGCTGTTCGATTTCACGGCCAAGCGCACCATCCCGCGCAACCGGGTCAAGGTGGACACCGTGGCGCCGGAGGACTTCACCTTCAGCCGGGACGCGGTGCGGATCTGCGATGCGACCTATGCCGCGATGCGGACCAGGCCGCGGGCGCAAGACCTGATCGCCGATGGGTACGACCCCGATCTGGTCGCCGAGCTTTCCCCCTACGGCTCCACCGACAACGACGGGATGGAGCAGGCCCGCGATACGGCCGGCGAGCATGACGACGGGGCCATTCATAGCTCCAGCCTCTACAACCTGCACCAAGTCGAGGTGATCGAGCACTATATCCGCGTTGACAGCGACGGGGACGGAAAGCCGGAGCTTTGGTGCGTCGTTACCGGGTCCGATGAGCGGGTGCTGTTGAAGCGCGAGAAGGTCAACCGCATTCCGTTCGCGGTCTCGACGCCCTTCCCGGTGGCCCATCGCCTCATCGGCTTCTCGCTCGCCGACAAGCTGTTCGAAATCCAGCGCATCAAGACCGTGCTGTGGCGGATGCTGCTCGATAGCGGCTATTTCGCGCTCAATCAGCGGTTTGAGGTGGCAGAGCAGGGGGCGAGCGCCGACACCGTCACCGATCTGCTGAACAACGTGCCTGGCGCTCCGATCAGGTCGAAGACCGGGACTGCGGTTCGCGCCCTTGGCGGGGCCGGCGTCACGTTCGACGTGCCCGGCGCTATTGAGGCTGTCGCGGTGATGGCCGAACAGCGCACCGGCGTGGTCCGCAATGCCCAGGGCCTGAACCCTGAGACCCTGCACGACACGGCCAAAGGCATGGAGCGCCTGTACAGCGCCGCCCAGAAGCGCACCCGCATGATTGCCCGCGTCTTCGCCGAAACCGGCGTGAAAGCGCTCTATCTGCTGATCCACGACATCGCCCGTGAAGCCGGCTCGATGGCCGAAATGGTCCAGCTGCGGGGCAAGTGGCAGGACTTGGACCCGTCCGCCTTCTCTTCGCGCTCCGACCTGACCGTGAAGGTTGGCGTGGGCGCCGGCGGGCGTGAGATGGAGCTTGCCGGCCTGCAGTTGATCGCCCAGACGCAGGAAAAGCTGGTGCAGCTCCAGGGCGGCCCGTCTGGTCCGTTCATCCAGCCCAAGAACCTGCACGCCACGGCTGTTGCCATGGCCGAACGGCTCGGCATCGGCTCGCCCGACAGCTACTTCGCCGACCCTGAGAACGCCCCGCCGCCAGGTCCCCCGCCACCTGATCCCGACATGATCAAGGTGCAGACCGATGCGGAGCTGAAACGCTACCAGATCGAGCAGGAGACGCAGCTCAAGCGCGAACAGCTCGCCGCCGAAATGACCCTGAAGCGGGAACAGATGGCGATGGAGATGCAGCTTAAGCAATCGGTCGTCGGCGGCGCCGGTATGCCGTCTCTTGGACGCACGCAGCTTGGGGGTGATCCCGGATGAGCTACACCGACAACGAAGCCGCCACGCTCCACGCCGCCGGCCAGGCCGCCTTTGAGCTTCGCCAGACCGATGCGGCGTTCAACGAGCTTCGCGGCGACCTGACCCGGCTGCTGCTTGAGTCGAATGTCGAGGATCGCCAGGCCCGCGAGGACGCCTATCACATGATCCGCGCCCTTGATCTGGTCCGCGGCAAGCTGCTGGCCAAGGTTCAGGGTGGTCAGGTGGCCGAGCATTCCGCCGAGATGCGCGCCCTGCTGGACGAGGAATAGCGGGCCAATCCGCACGGCTCAAAGCGGCCCCATTCTGTCGCCATGAGCCTTGACAGCACCGCCTCCGCACCGACCGCCGACGCCAGCGCGCCGCTGACGATTGACGACGCCGTGTCGCTCCTGACCGATGAGCCGGTCGAGGATGCTGACGCCCCTGCGGAAGAGGCCCAAACCGATCAAGCGTCCGACGACCAGGCGGACGTGGGAGATGACGCACCGGACGAAGACGATCCGGCCAGCGACGAGGCCCCCGAAGACGACGAAGACGCAGAGGAACCGCAAGCCGCGGCCATCCAAGCGCCGGAGTTCTGGTCAGCCGAAGAGAAGGCGCTGTTCGCCCAGGCCCCGCCCGACGTGCAGATGCTCGTCGCGGCGAAAACGGCCGAAGCCGAGAAGCGCGTCTATGCGGCGAAGGAAGAAGCCGCTGCGGAGCGGAAGGTAGCATCTGGCGTCGCCGAACAGGGCGAGAAGCTGGACCAGTTCCTTTCGCACGCCGAAAGCCTCTTCCGCGACAGGTGGGATGGGGTCGATTTCGTCGCTTGGGCGGCGACCGATCCCCAGGCCGCGTTCCAGGCCAAGCTCGAATACGACGCCGAGCAGCAGGCGATTTCCCAGGCCCGTTCCGCCCGTGAGGCGGCGCAGACCCAGGAGCATCGCCAGTTCCTCAGTGTCGAGTTCGGCAAGCTGAAGGAGGCCGGCTCCCCGCTGGCTGACCCCCAGAAGGGTAAGGAGGTCCGTCAGGAGCTTCTGACCTACATGACGTCTCAAGGCATCCCCGAAGAGGCGTTCTCCTGGGCTTCGGCGTCCGAGCTGACCATCGCTCACAAGGCGATGCTCTACGACAAGCTCCAGGCCGAACGGGCGCGCAAACCCATCGTCGCAGCTCCGAACCCCGCGCAAGGCAAGGCGACGGCCACCCGGCCGACCGCTCCTCCGCCTCCG
>JBDKUU010000210.1:0-7715 GCA_039679525.1 Phycisphaerales bacterium
ACTGGTCGTCGGACATCGCCTGAACCCGAGCCGACGACAGAGGCGGCGGCGCAGGTATATAACTGCGGCCCACGGGGCCCGTCACCTCGCCTTCCTTTCCATGACAAAAGGCGCAGTAATAGCCGTAATAGACGCGTCCCGTGGCCCGCGTTCCGTCGTTGTCGGGCAGCGGATTCTGAGGCGGAATCTCCGCCGACGCAAGCGACACCGCGACGATTCCCTCCGGCGTCGGCGGCATCACCGCCTGGTAAGCCACGTACTTGGGCTGAACCCGCATCAGCGGCCCCGAGAACATCAGGTACAGGGCCGTGGTCGCTACGCCGAGAGCGATGAAGAAGAACACCGCCGCGCCGATCCACTTCAGTCGGCGAAGGCTCCTCCTGCGGGACCCGCTCCCGGGAGACTCCTCGCCGGGCCGGGGAGTGGAGAACACCATGTAGGCCATGGATACTGCTTTGAAGAAGCGGGATAGGATACTGAGTTTCTTCATTTGCTCTTCGGCTCCGCCGGGTTCTTGGCCGCGTAGTCCGGCGGCAACTCGATCTGCGGCGGCACCGGCTCTTTCGGAGGCGGCCGAAGCGTCGCGTAGGCGGACTTCCCCGGCGTGTCGGCGACCTCGCCAAAGTCCCAATGGCGAGGCACATCGGTAATGGCCATGTGAGTCACCATGGCCCAGCCGAGCGTTATGACAGCCATAAGCAGGATCACCAGCCACGTCCAGATCTGTCGGACGGGCTTGTACGCTTCGTATTGGTAAGTGATCATTAGTAATTCGGCGGATGCGCCGACTTCCACACCATGTCAACGATGCTGTAGAGAAACGTTCCGACGTACACCAGGACCAGAATCCAGGGCACGTAGTCCCAGACTTCCCGCCAGGTGAACGGTCCCGGCGATTCCTCGGATTGATATCGCTCCGGATTCCGTGCCCGCTTCATGGGCAGGTACGAGAGGAAGAACGAAAGGACCAGCACGAGCCCCGCGCCGACGGCCAGGATGGCCTCGGAAGTCCAGAACGCGTTAAAATCGAACATTGTGCAAACCCCTGTCCGGCGTCATTTCATCGGGCCCATCCTGTGGCCGCGATTCTGCTGTGGCGATTGGGCGGCGTTGGGTTCGGGCTGGGTCGTCGTGAAGGGCAGGACGTCCTGCTTCTGTGCCTCCTGAGGCGTGAGGTACGGGTTCACCCACCGATTCTCGTAGGAAACCTCGATCCCCTTCGGCTCGATCCCGGCGTCCGTGTACCCGACGAAGTCCACCGCCACGTAGTTCGAGAGATCCCAAATCTTCTCGGATTCGAGGGCCCGCTTGAAGTACGGCATGGCCGTGCCAGTGATGCCGTTCATGATCTGGTAATAAAAGATGCCTCCGATGTACTTGCCCTGGACGAGATTGCGGCGCAGGGTTGTGAAGTTCAACGGCGGCGGGTCCAGGTACGCCGCGGCTTGTCCTTCTCCATCGCCGACCGGGCCGTGACAGCCGATGCAGAACTGCTGAAACATCTTCTTGCCTCGAAGCCGGGCCTCGTCGGAAGCAGGATACGGATTCGGCATGTTCTGCCAGACCTCGGGAATATGCCCATGCAGCCACTGGACATTGCTGTCCGGCCCGCTCTGGTACGCGGCGACTGCCTCCGCCTTCCAAGACTTCTGCCTTTCCACGCGATAGTCCGCCGCTTTCATCCCCTCTCCCTGCATGTAGGCGATGAGCAGCTTGATCTTCTTCTCGCCCAGGAATTCCCAGCTCGGCATCACCGAGATCGGGCTCGTGTAACGCGGGTTGGTGAAATGCGCAACATGCCAGTCGTCGGGACGCTCTCCGCCTTCCTGCGAAAGGTCCGGGCCGGTCCGCTCGGTGCCCAGAATCGAAGGCTGGCGGCCGATGTAGTCCCCCGCCTCGGCGATGCGCTGTGCGCCGTGTCCCCAATCCATGACCCGGATGAACTGCGAATGACAATAGCTGCACCCGTTCTTCACGTAGAGCTGGTTGCCTGCATCTTCCTCGGCCGTGAGCGGTCTCCAGATCTCCGAAGGCGAAGGGTGGAACATCGCGGCGGGGATGAAGACCATGATGGAAATCGAGGCCAGAAAGACCAGGAATCCGCCGATGACCAGAAGTGCCGGCGTCATCTTCACGCGAAATACTCCTCCTCGAGGGCCGGATCGTACGGAGTTCCACGGTAGAGGGTCATGAGAAAGTTATAGAGACCAACCACGGCCGCGCTGATGATCGAGAGGCCGAAGGCCAGACGCAAAATCATGTAGGGGCGGATCTCCGGCAGCACACGAACCACGACTTCGCCGTTGTACCAGGCCTGGCCCTGGATCAGGCCGGCGATCGTCAAGACAAGAAAGAAGCCCACCAGTCCGAAGGAGATCAGCCAGAACTGGGCGAAGATGAGCTTGTTCGAATAAACTCGGCGGCCGGTGAGCTGCGGCAAGACGAGCCACATGACGCCCAGGGCGATGTAACCGCTGAAGCCCAGCACCGCGATGTGCGAGTGACCGAACGTCCAGTTGTTGAAATGCGTCACTCTCTGCACGGTCGGAATCGATTGCAGAGGCCCCTGGATGCAGGTCAGCACGTACCAGACCGTCCCGGCCAGGACGAACCGGCCCGCCGGATGGCGCAGCACTGCCCCGCCGCGACCTCGCGCCGTCAGCCACAGATTGGCCAGCGCGGCGAAGACCGGAATCACCATGGCCAGGGAGTCCGCGATGGAAACCGCCTTGAGCGAATTGGGGATCGGCGCCTGCAAAATGTGATGTCCGCCGATATGCGAATAGAAAACGATCAGAGTCCAGAACCCGATCATCGACAGTGCGTGAGAATACAGCGGAGTATTCGTGATGTACGGAATCACGTAGTAGGCGGCGCCGACCGCCAGAGGAGTCAGGATCAAACCCACGAGATTGTGGGCGTAGAACCACAGGAAAATCGAATCCAGCAGGCCGCTCTCGGCGCCGGTGCCCGGATGCCACATCACATTGCCGATCGGGTACGACCCGGCGGTCCACAAGAATGTGCCGACGAAGTACCAGACGGAGACATACAACTCGCTGACATGGCGTTGCAGGATCGTCATGACCGCGTTGAAAAGCATCACGAGAACCGCCAGCACGATCAGGACATCCGCCGGCCAGGTGTATTCCGCGTACTCCCGGCCCTGGCTGAATCCGAACGCGAACCCCGCAGGTCCGCTCAGAACGGCCGTGTTCCACAGGACGAAGCTGATCCAGCCGAGAGGCTCGGACCACAGGGTTGTCTTGAGCAGCTTCGGGGTATAGTAGACTCCCGAGCCGATCAGCGTGCCGGCCACGAAGCCGTAGATCACCGTGTTGACATGCGTTGGACGCGTCCGCCCGAACACGAGAAAGAAAATGTTGTTGAAGAATTCCGGCGCGACGAAGTGAATGGCCGAGAACAGGCCGTAGAAGGTCCCGATCACGAACCATACGGCTCCCCCCAGGAGAAAAGCCAGTGCGGCGCTGTTCGTCCGGCGATAGAAACGTTCGTTTCCCATATCAGTCTAGTGGTGGCACATGAAACAATCGTGCGTTGCGTTGTAGTCCCGATGGCACTGGATGCAAAATCCCATGATGAACTGCTGATGCGGGACGATGCGATCCATGGCTTTGACGTTCCCATGGCATGTCCCGCAGTCGATGCCGGCGACCAGGTGCATGTTGTGAACGAAGCGGACGTGATCGGGCAATTGCGAGACCCGAACCCACCAGATCGGCTCGTTCGTCGCGTAATGCCGGCGGACCTTCTCGATTTCCGGAAGATGGACCGCGATCCTCTTGTGGCACAGCATGCAGGTCTCGACGGACGGCATTCCCGCCACCGGACCCGTCAGGGTGTTCGGATGGCACACCAGACAACCGATCTCCTTGGTGCCCGCGTGGACGCGATGACTGAAGGAGATGGGCTGCGCGGAACCCAGTTCGCCGGGATAGTACGCGGCGCCGAGGAGCGAGAGGACGGTGATCGCCACGATGCAGCCCACCAGGATCAGCGTGGTTTTCGGTCTGTAGCGTCCGGTCTTCACAATTGTCCCGATCTGATGGTTCATTTGGCTTGACCGGAGGCGACCGCCGGCTGCGTCTCCTGCGGTAGTACTCGTTGACGGACCCAGTACAGGAACAACGCCCCTGCGGACAGAAGAAGGACAAGCCCGACGATTTCAGAGAGCCCGAGCCACAGAGGCCTGTCCAAACTCGGCATCACCAGCCACCACCGCTCGATCCACATGGTCGCCAGCACCAGTCCCGAGATGATCCCGACATAAGTCCCCGCACGGCGGGCTCGGTGCGGCAGCAGGAGCGCCAATGGCCCCAGGTACACGATGGCGAGCAGAACAATGCTGATGGCCGGCCAATTCGTCACCCAGTTCATCCGCGGCGCGAGAAACCGCGTCTCTTCCGGCATGTTTTCGTACCAGATCACGATCAGTTGCGAGAACATCATGTATGCCGTCAACATGCTGAACGTGATGATCAGAGCGGACTGATCGGCCAACTGGTCCGGCGTCGCGCTGCGGTCCACCAGCACCGTGGCCAGCGTCCATCCCGCGACCGCCAGATACAGACCCGAGATGAAGAAATACGCGCCGAACAACGCGCTGTACCAGTGAGGATCGAGCGCCATCGCCAGGTCGAAACCCAGGATGGAGAACACGATGCAGTAGGCGAAGATCAGCCAGGCAGCCAGCCGCTTGGGCCGTTTGCCCCGATTCATCGCCGAAACGAACCAAAGGGCCAGCAGACCGAAGAACACCAGGGAGAGGAGATCCCGCGTCACGAGGAACGGCGTGTTGAGCCACCAGGAATTCGCCAGCTCATGGCCGTACCACGGCGCCCAGGCACGGACCCCGATGAACATCACGATCAGAAGCAGCAGGCAAAAAGGCAGCAGCGCAATGCCGGCCAGAGCGGTCCGCTGCGTCGAGCCCAGCCAGGTCCCGCGAGAGACCAGGATAATTGCCGGCCAGACAACCAGCCCCGCGGACAAAGAGCTGAGGAACAGGAAATCCACGATCAGGATCCCCCAGGCCCGCCTTGTGTCGCCCCAGATCGCCAGAGCGACCCATCCCAGCGCCGCCAGGACGATGATCCCCAGCAGAATCCATGGGATGCCGCGTCCGGCTTTCAGGAGGATTTCACGATTCGATTTCATAGATCCGTTCGGCGTTCGTGGATTTCAGCGTGTCGCGCAAGGTCCCGAAACGCTCCGGGGGGCTCGCGACAAAGAGCCCGAACTTGTCCTGGCTGAACTGCCAATCGTAACCCGGCGGCGTCTTCGACCGCGGCAGCCGGGCATGGACGAGCAGGCCGATGAGATTCCCCAGCGCCCCCAGCAGCACGCCGCCTTCGAAGGCGGGAATACAATACGGAACGATCGAAATCGGGTGCTTGCCGCCCACGATCAGACTGTTGACCAACGCCGTGCCGATCGCCAGACCAAAACCGCCCGCGATGCCCGTGAGCACTCCGAGGAGAGTCCAGTATCGAACGGGGCTCTTGCCCCGGCCCAGCACCTGATTGAGTTCGTCCACACGAAGCGGCGTGTACGTGTCGAGGCCCTGCGTCGCATGATCGCGCACCTTGTCCACCGCATCGAGAAAGTCCTCGGACTTGCCGTAGACGCCCACCACGCCCGTGGCCAGTTCGCTCGACTTCACATACGGCCGCTTCGGATAATGCTTCTTCTGATGTTCTTCCTCGGCGTCCGTTTTGATGTCGCTCATGGGCGCCGCGGGAAGGAATTTGGTCAACACGAGAAAGCCCAGGAAAAACAGCGAGAACGAACCGCCCAGGATCGTCAGTTCGACCCACGTGGGAAAGTAGGAACCCCAGTTGTGCGGCAGGAAATCGTGCCACGTCGCCGTGATTACGATCCACAGACGCTCCGACCACATTCCGATGTTGACGAAGATGGAGATGATGAACAGCAGAGTCAGGCTGCTCCGCACCCGCTTGAACACAAACAGAAACGGCAGCAGAACGTTGCAGAGCACCACAAGAGGATAGAACCACCAGATCTGCCCGGTCATGCGCCATTGTTCGAATTGGTCCTCGAAGAGATTGCCGCTGTACGAGCTCATGAATATTTCGATGGCATAGGAGTAGCCTACGATCAGGGTCGTGACGATCATGAGCAAAGCTACGTCCTGGAAGTGCTTCGGCTTGATGATGTCTTCGAAGTGGAGAATCCGGCGCATCGGGATCAGAAGCGTCAGGACCATCGCCAGCCCGGAGTGAATCGCCCCGGCCACGAAGTACGGGGCGAACAGGGTCGAGTGCCAACCCGGCAGGATGCCCGCGGCGAAGTCCCAGGACACGACCGAATGCACGGACACCACGAGCGGCGTCGCCAGGGCCGCGAAGAACAGGTACGATCGGCCGTGATGACGCCATTGTTCCGCGCTGCCGTGCCAGCCCAGCGACGCCAGGCGGTAGAGCTTCATTTGCCACGGATGTTCGCCGGTGCGCCGCAGGTGATCCCGCGCGGCCGCCACATCCGGCACCATGCCCACGAAGAAGAAGATCGTGCTGACGGTCAGGTAGGTGAAGATCGCCACCATGTCCAGCACCAGCGGACTCTGGAAGTTCGGCCAGATCTGACGCTGCGACGGATAGGGGATGATAAAATAGAACACCCAGAAGCGGCCCAGGTGGATCAGCGGGAACATGCCCGCCGTGGCGATGGCTACGAGGGTCATTGCCTCTGCCGACCGCGAGATGGCCGTCCGCCATTTCGACCGCACGAGATAGAGGATGGCGGAGATCAAAGTCCCCGAGTGTGCGATCCCGATCCAGAACACGAAACTCCCGATGTAGGTGCCCCACCCCACAGGATGCGAGATGCCGGCCACGCCCATCCCGATGCGGATCTGGAAGATCCATGCGACAAGCAGCGCGCCCACACCGAGAGCCAGCAATCCCGCAGCTCCCAGGTAGATCAGCCCCGGCGGCTTCAATGCCTTGATGACGTCTTCGTTGACTTGACGATACTCGGACATACGACTCAGGCAATCTCGGATTGATCCGGCTTGATTCGTTTGAGGTAGATCACGGCGGGCTTGGTGTTCAGTTCCCTGAGGAGTTGGTACCGACGGGGATGACTGAAAAGCCTGCTGACCTGCGAGTCCGGCAGCATGAGATCGCCGAACACGTAGGTTCTCGTCGGGCACGACTGCACGCACGCCGGCTGCACCTCCCCATCGCGGACCGCTCGGCCCTCGACTTTGGCCCGATGCTCGGCATCCAAAATTCGCTGGAGACAGAACGTGCATTTCTCCATGACGCCGCGGCTTCGAACAGTCACCTCCGGATTCAACTGCATGTTCAGCGGCGACGGCCAGTGGGGATCGAACCAGCCGAACCGCCGGACTTTGTAGGGGCAGTTGTTCGAACAGTACCGCGTCCCAATGCAGCGATTGTAGATCTGCGCGTTGAGTCCCTGCTCGTTGTGGACCGCGGCGAACACCGGGCAGACCGGCTCGCAGGGCGCGGCGTCGCAGTGCTGGCACGGCAGAGGCAGGAACCCCACCCGAAGCGGCTCCTGCGGATCTCGATAAGGCGGTACCTTGAGCCAAGCCATCTCCCGGCCGTCGAGCAACCGCTGCGGCCCCATCACCGGACTGTTGTTCTCCGCGTAGCACGCCACGGCGCAGGCGCCGCAGCCGATGCAGCGATCGAGGTCCACGACCA
>JBDKUU010000211.1:0-5291 GCA_039679525.1 Phycisphaerales bacterium
CAACAGCTTCGACGCCACAGGCCGGCTCGGCTATGGCAAGACCTACTACTGGCGAATCGACGAGGCCAACAGCGTCACCGGGTGGGACAAAGGGGGCGTCTGGCGCTTCACCACCGGATCGTTCTCGTATCCTCTGGCAGGCGTGACGGCCACGGCATCCAGCGAGCAGCCGGGCATGAGCGTTCAGAACATCGTCAACGGCTCCGGCCTGGACGCCCTGGGCCAGCACTCGGCAAACTCCACGGACATGTGGATGACAGGGAACAACAAGCCGCACTGGGTTCAATTCGCGTTCGACAACGTCTACAAGCTCGACACGATGCAGGTCTGGAACTCGAACCAGATGGTCGAACCCATGATCGGCTTCGGCGCCAAGGACGTCACGGTCGAGTATTCCACCGACGGCCAGACTTGGACGCCGTTGGAAGGAGTCCCGGAATTCGGCCAGGGGAACGGCATGCCTACGTACACCGCAAACACCGAGGTCCAGTTCAACGGCGCGGCGGCGAAGTTTGTCAAACTGACGATCAACGCCAACTGGGGCGGCATGACTGCACAGACCGGCCTGGGCGAGGTGCGATTCTTCTACATCCCGGTGCAGGCCGACAAGCCTCAGCCGGCCGATAAAGCGCCGGACGCGGACGTGGAAACCGTCCTGAGCTGGCGAGCAGGCCGGGAAGCGGTCTCGCACAAGGTCTGCTTCGGCAGCGACGAGCAGGCGGTCGCCGGCGGAACCGCGCCGGTCGCCACGGTCAGCGAGAACTCCTTCACGCCTGACGGGCTGCTCTTCGGCTCCACGTACTTCTGGAAAGTCACGGAGGTGAACCAGGCCGAGGCGGTCGCCGCGTGGGAAGGCCCGGTCTGGGCTTTCACGGTCGAACAGTACGACGCCATCGACGATTTCGAGGCCTATACTGACGATATCGACGCCGAAGAGACGATCTGGCAGGCATGGATCGACGGCATGACCAACCAGGCCAGCGGTTCGCAGGTCGGTTACACCAACGCCCCGTTCGCCGAGCGGGCGATCGTCCACGGCGGCCGGCAGTCCATGCCGCTGGCCTACGACAACTCGAAGTCGCCCTTCTACTCCGAAGGCGAGCGGGCCTTCGATTCGCCGCAGAATTGGACCCTCCACGGGGCCGACAGCCTGTGCGTCTACTTCCAGGGCGTCGCCGGGGACTCGCCCAACTCCGCGGAGAGCATCTACCTCACGGTCAAGGACAACGCCGGCAAGTCCAAAACCGTGGTGAATCCGACCGCGTCGGCCACGACTCAGACGGGTTGGCAGCAATGGAAGATCCCGCTGAGCGAGTTCACCTCGGCCGGCGTGAAGATGACGGCGGTCAAGTCGATCGCGATCGGCGTCGGCAATCGGACCAGCCCGGCCCAAGGCGGCACGGGCATCGTGTACTTCGACGATCTCGGGTACGGCCTATCGACTCCGTGACCGCAATTCTCGATTGAGTGCAGCACGCGGGACCCGTCTCCCCCAGGGAACGGGTCCCGCTTCTTTTCGCCGCAAATTCCCGCCGCGGTTAAGAAAGGGGACATTCTACTTTTCTCCTACTCAGACGAACATGGAGAGACCGACGGGTCCCGGACAAAGCGGCAAAACCCCCTTCGCACAACCCCTTCGGGCGTGCCCTGCTTCTCTCCGAGAAAGTAGAATGTCCCCTTTTCATCTCCGACAGGCAAGACTGTAGACGCGTGGCCCAAACTGCGGTACACCTGAGTCGGGACTTCGGCCGAGGCCGAAGGCTCCGCCGAGTTTGGTGCCTGATGGAGAGACAAATATGATGTGTCGGAAACGCACAGGATTGTCGGCGATATCCGCGGTGAAGTTGATCGCCTGCGTGGCGGTGATATGTCTGCCGGTCCTCGGGGAGACGACAGAGGACTGCGGATCGAGAGACGCACCGAAGGCCGCGTCGACTAATCGGCCGATGCGGGCGAAACAGTCGCCTGTCCTGACCGTCGGCCAGACCGGCGGCGACCTGCGGGGCTCCGACGACAAAGTCATCCAGGCCGGCGTCGACTACCTGCACGGCTTGGGCGGCGGAACGCTCCGCATCCAGCCCGGAGTGTACGAGCTGAGAAACGCCATCCACCTGCGGCCTCACATTACGCTGATCGGCTCGGGCGAACAGACCATTCTGCGAAAGGCTCCCAGCGTCGTGACGGCCTTGTCCCGCGATTCGGACTGGTACGAGTACGGCGTCGAAGTGAACGATCCCACGGGCTTCGTCCCCGGCTGCGGCATCCTGCTGCGTTCGAGCACCGGGCCGGGCGAGTGGCAATTCGATGTCCTGCGGGCCACCGTCACGGCGGTCGACGGCCGCGTCCTGTTCCTGGACCGGCTCACGCACGAGAACTTCTGGCTTCAGAAGAACGCCACGGCGGCAACGATCTTCCCGATCCTCACGGCCGAGGACGTCGACGACGTGCGGATCGAAGACCTCGTGCTCGACGGCAATCGGCCGCACAACGAGAAGATCAACGGCAACTTCGGCGGCGCGGTGTTCATCCAGGGCTGCAATCATTGGCGGTTCCGAAACGTGACGGCCCGAAACTACAACGGCGACGGCTTCAGCCTCCAGGTCTGCGACGACGTCCAGTTCGAGAGCTGCAAAGCAGTGAACAACGCCGATCTCGGATTCCACCCGGGCAGCGGCTCGCAGCGGCCGGTCTTTCGCAACTGCACCTCAACAGGCAACAGCCAGGGCATCTTTTTCTGCTGGGCGGTTTCGGACGGGTTGGCGGAGGGCTGCACCCTGTCGGACAACAGCCTCTACGGAATCAGCATCGGGCACCGCGACACCGACAACATCGTGCGAAATTGCACGATCGAGCAAAACGGCGAAGTGGGCATTCTCCTGCGCGACGAAGGCGGCGAATTTCGCGGCGGCCACCGCAACCGGATCGAGAACTGCACCATCCGCGACAACGGCGGACAACAGCCGGGCATCGGCGTCGACATTCGGGGAATCACTCACGACATCACGGTCCTCGACACGCGTCTGGATTCCACGGCCGGCGGATCCCAGAAGATCGGCATTCGAATCGGCAAGCAGGCCGGCCAGGTCTCGCTGCAGGGAAATACCTACGCAGGCTGTTCCACGGCCGTCGAGGACTTGCGTCAGTAATTTGACTCCAGGCGACCGCCAGCGGGTCAGACTTCGAGAGGGCAGACACGGCGGCCCCGCCTTCGACGTTCTACACATCTTCGCTCTGTTGAGAACCGAGGCGTTGCAGGCGTCCAAGAGCCGCGGGCGCTGCCCCCAGCCCCCCGAGATTTGCTGCTTTGCGCCGGCAGCATGGCAGAGAAATCGGGGAACCTCGGCAGGACAGCGGGATCGTCCGGCCCGCCAAATCGGGCGCCATGCCTCTGGCCAAAGCGAAAAATCTCCCTCGCACGCCCGCCGCGGGCGTGTCCCGATGCGTCGGAGGAGATGTGCAGAACGATGAGGAGGCCTGCTCCTGCTGCCGTTCAGATCCTGCGGCTGCGGCTGAAGCTGTCTCGGACTTTCCCGCACAGGGTCTTCTTTCAAGCCGTATGGAAGACCATGCAGGCATCGCCGCGTATAGAATGCCGCATTGGAGTCTTCAGCGAGGGACACGATCATGGCGAGTCAGAAGACAACCGCATTGGTGACCGGCGCCTCCAGCGGAATCGGCGCCGAGTTGGCGAAAATCCATGCCGAGCATGGCGGCGACCTGGTCGTGGTGGCCCGCCGTCGGGAACGACTGGAGGCCATGAAGAGCCAACTGGAGAAACCCCACGGAATCACGGTCCACGTGATCGAGAAGGACCTGACGCAGGCCGACGCCCCGCAGCAGATCTACGATGAACTCCGTTCGAAGAATGTATCCGTCGACGTGCTGATCAACAACGCCGGCTCGGGGTATCTCGGCGTCTTCCACGAGCAGGACTGGGCGAGAAACGCGGACATGATCAAGATCAACATCCTGACCCTGACCGCGATGACGCGGCTGTTCCTGCCTCCGATGGTCGAACGTCGGAGCGGCCGCATCCTGAATATCGCCTCGATGGCGGGCTTCGTGCCGGGCCCGCTCCACGCGGTCTACTACGCGAGCAAGGCGTACGTCATCTCATTCAGCGAGGCCATCGCCAACGAGCTGGCGGGCACGGGCGTGACGGTCACAGTTCTGTGTCCCGGCCCCGTCGAGACAGAATTCACCCAGCGGGCCGAGATGAAGGGCGTCCCGCTTTTGAAGAAGATGGCCACCGCCCGCGCCACGGCCGAGGCGGGCTACAACGCGATGCTCAAGGGCAAGACGGTCGAGGTCCCGGGGTTCCTCAGCAAGCTCACGATTCACGGCCTGCTCCGCCTTTCGCCGCGCCGGCTGACCACAAGGATTTCGCGTTCCCTCATGGAAAAACGGTAGGGGCAAGCCCCTCGTTGTTCTACACATCTTCGGCCTGTCGAAATCCGAGGCGTTTAAGGCGTCCAAGAGCGGGGGCGCTGCCCCCGGACCCCCGAGATTTTGCGCTTTGGGCCAGAGGCATGATAGATAAGAGGGGGACTTCGCCAAGACAGCGGGATCGTCCAGACCACGGAACCGGGCTCTGCCGGCATCATGAAGTGTCAAGTTGGAAGCAAGAGAGGATGGCCATCGAACCCCTGCCTCGTTCACTTCAAACTTGACACTTCCCGCTCCTCAAGATAACGCCTTACGTCGTCACTACGAACCGAGCCTGCCGTGTATTTCGGAAACGCTTGACAAAGCCGGCCCGCGAACCTATAATTCATTCCAGTATGGTCACTGTTCTGTAAGAGAAGTCGCGATCTACCAAGAAACATCATGAGCGTATGGCTTAGGCCGTCGCCATGTGCCGCGGTGGAGGTATGGCTTCTCATCCCTTCAAGACAATTCCCCGAAACGAATCCGTTGCGCGGGCCTGCATCGATGATGCTGCGCTCGCGCATGTAGAGGCGACGCATGCGTCGCCCGCGCGGGGCCGCGTCGCGGGATGCGGCCTCGCGAGAGAGATACTGGAGAATAGGAACAATGGACCCTAGAGAACAGACAGAGTTCTTTTACGAAATGTTCGACGCCTCACTGCCCCGGCTTGGCGCCGGAAACGAGGCTTGCACGAAGAAGGCGCTGAACATCATGCTCGACGCGATGTCGCAAGGCAAGGCCGGGCCCGTCCTTCGCCCGGCCCGAATCCTGGACATCGGCTGCGGAAACGGCCCTCAGACCATCTGCCTGGCGCAACACACCGACGGATCGATTCTGGCGACGGACAATCATCAGCCTGTTCT
>JBDKUU010000212.1:0-7679 GCA_039679525.1 Phycisphaerales bacterium
ACGCCGCGGTCTTCATCGACCGCGACGGCCGGCTCGTCGGTCAGTACCGCAAGATGCACCCGACTGTCGACGAAATCGAAAAGGGCATCATGCCGGGCAGTCCGCAGCCGCCTGTGTTCAAGACCGACATCGGCGTCCTCGGGGCGCAGATCTGTTTCGACATCGAATGGTACGACGGCTGGCGGAAGCTCCGCGAGGCCGGGGCGGAGCTGGTGTTCTGGCCCTCGGCCTTCGGCGGCGGCTCCATGGTCAACACCCACGCCTGGCAGAACAAGTATTGCGTCGTCTCCAGCACACGCAAGGGCACGACCAAGATCTGCGACATCGACGGCCAGACTGTCGCCTGCACGGGTCAGTACGCCACCTGGGTCTGCGCGCCGGTGAACCTGGAAAAGGCATTTCTGCACTCGTGGCCGTTCTGCAACCGGTTCCGCGAGATCGAGGCCAAGTACGGGCGAAAGGTCCGCATCCGGACCTTCCACGAGGAGGAGTGGACGATCGTCGAGAGCCTGGACGCCGACGTGCGGGTCGCCGACATCCTGAAGGAATTCGAACTCCAGACGCACGAAGAGCACATCCGCGAGGCCGACCGCGTACAACGGCAGTGGCTCGACAAGCTCGCGTAACGAGAGCGGCTTGGCGGTCTGTGGCACGAGCTGAGAGAAGCGGAAAGGGGAAAAAGCCATGGCGATTGTGAATTGTCCGGAGTGTCAAAAGGAAATATCCGATCAGGCCGTGATGTGCCCGCACTGCGGGTACCCGTTGCGGGACCCGTATGGCTACGAGTACCGTTCGGAGCGAACGCTCTTCGGCCTGCCCCTGGTGCACATCGTAGGCGGCCGGGGGTTCAATCCCGTCACCGGCAGGCTCCGCGTCGCCAAGGGCATCATCGCGGTGGGGCCCGTCGCGATCGGCGGCCTGGCGATGGGCGGCATGTCGTTCGGAATTCTGAGCTTCGGCGGAGTCGCCCTGGGAGTAGCTGCCTTCGGAGGCGCCGCGATCGGCGTGCTGTTGGCGGCAGGCGGGGCGGCGATCGGCGGTATTGCCATCGGGGGCGCGGCGATCGGCTACTACGCCTTCGGCGGCGGCGTCTGGGGCGTCCACGCGCTCGGCGGCAACGTGCAGGACCCGAACCTGTTGGAGACGTTCAAAGGCTGGTTCCCTCGCGGGGACGGAAAATCGTAACGAACAATTAACTTGCGAGCTGTCCCGTGACATGGTATTCCGACGATGAACTTGGATACACGAGGAATTCCGGTCGGGTGGCATGCTTACGCCTCGTAAGCATGTCTGCTCTTCGCGTGGAGCATGTCTACGAGGCGTAGACATATGGCACCCGGCCGTGACATCTGATGGCCGGCGGGATTTTGTAGGGTGCGTATCACGCACCGTTTTCCTGAGGTCCTCGCAAGATGGTGCGTGGTACGCACCCTACAGGATTGCGGGCACGCGAGGGACATGGTATCTTGATCGCAAGCGGATGGAGCGTGCGGGGAATCGCAACGAGGTTCTGGTCCAAGGAAAGGGGTGTTCCATGAGACGTTCGAGGCATGTCACGTTGGCTGCAATGGCGATCGTCATTCTGCTCTGTGCGACCGGGCTGTTCGCCCAGGTTCGGCAGGAGATTCGGATCCCGGACATCATGGGCTACAAGACGCTCAAGTGCGATTTTCACATGCACACGGTGTTTTCCGACGGGAACGTCTGGCCGACGGTCCGCGTCGAGGAGGCCTGGCGCGAGGGGCTCGACGCCATCGCGATCACCGATCACATCGAGTATCAGCCGCACAAACGGGACGTCTCCACCAACCACAATCGGTCCTATGAGATCGCGCTGCCGGTCGCCAAGGAACGCGGCATCCTGCTGATCCGGGGCGCCGAGATCACGCGGGACACGCCGCCGGGACATTTCAACGCTTTGTTCATCGAGGACGCCAACGCGCTCGACATCAAGGATCTTCTGGAGTGCATGGCCGAGGCCGACAAGCAGGGGGCGTTCATCTGGTGGAACCATCCCGATTGGAAGCCCGAGCACATCGGCTGGTTCGACATCCACACGACGCTCTACGAGAAGAAGTACATGCGGGGCATCGAGGTCGTCAACGGCGACGACTACTCGCCCAGCGTACACCAGTGGGCCCTCGACAAGAACCTGACGTTCATGGGCAACACGGATATTCACGCCCCTTCTTTGATTCAACAATCGACGGCCGAGAAACACCGGACCATGACGCTGGTCTTTGCCCAGGAGAAGAGCCCCAAGGGGATCAAGGACGCCCTGGAGGCGGGCCGGACCGCGGTGTGGTTCGAGAAGCAGATCATCGGCCGTCAGGAGTACCTGGAGGCCCTCTTCCACGCCATCGTGAAGATCACGGACATCGAGCGGGAAGGCAAGGTGGTCCGATTCACTCTGCGCAACACCTCGGATCTGCCGCTGGTGTTCGAGCGGACGGGCCGAGTGGGCCCCAAGGAATTGACCCTGCCGGCGGACTCGGTCATGCGGCTGAAGCTCAACGCCGGCAAAGAGGAAAAGACCGTCGAGCTGTCCTACATCGTCAAGAACTTCGTCGTCGCCCCGGGCAAGGGACTGCCGGTGAACATGGCGATCGCGGGACAGATCACGCTCGACATCGAAGCGGAAATCCCGGGGAAATAAGAAAACTCGAAATCCGAATTTCGAAATCCGAAACAAATCCAAAGCCCAAAGTCCAAATGACCGAAACGCTGCCGCCGCTTCGAAGGCCCGTTTTGGACCTTTGAGTTTCGTTCATTCGTGCTTGTTTCGAGTTTCGGGATTCGGATTTCGGATTTTCTTCTACTCTTGTCCCATCGCCTTGATGAAGTCGTTCGACTCGGCGATCGAGGCCTCCATCGCCTTCAGCAGAGACGAGACATCGGTCCGAACGGCGGCCAGCTCGTCCTCCAGCGAGGCGACGGCCCGGGCGTTCAGATTGTGCTTGAGGAACAGAACCTGGTCGTGGAAAGCGGCCAGAACCGGGTCGATCCGAGTCTCGGCCTGCTTCATCGCCTCGATCAGGCGGGCATAGCGGTCCTGCGTCTGCTTGAGCTGTTCCTGGCTGAGGTTCTTGAGGTTGGCGTTGGTGTACTCGTTCAGTTCCTGCTCCCATTCGCGGAACAGCGCCTTGGCCACGTCCTGGACGTCCTGGATTCGCTTGTGGACGGCCTCCGCCTTCGCCTGGCTGCGTTCGAACTCGGTCTTGAGCCGGTTGTAGGTCTTCTCCAGTTCTCCGCCTTCATAGCCTACGACGGCGGTGAACTGCTCCAGAGCCGATTCGAACTGCTTCTTCGCCTCCTGCTGGGCGTCCCGGGCGTCCTGCACGCGATTGACAAGGATGTCCCGCTTGTGATAGCCGAGCTTCTCCATCGTCGAGTAATAGGTGCTCTTGCAGCCCCCCAGGATCGCCAACGCGCCGAGGACCGTCACGATCTGTCCCGTAAGCCGATTCATCTTTTTCACCCCTTCAAAAGACCCGCATTCGATAGACACTATTCTACGACCCCACCCCGGCGGTTCAACGGAAATCACGCATGCCCTGCGTGAGAGTGTCCGGCCGTCTCCTGGGGGCGCTGCCCCCAGACCCCCGAGATTTTGCGCTTTACGCCAGCAGCATGGGCATGCGGACAAGCCACGCCGGATTCGATCCAGTCATCTGGCGAAAGCAAGACCGTGGATTCTGTCACGCCGGGGACTCCGTAAAGCCCTCTGCCGGCTCTGCCATGCTGCTGGCCCAAAGCGATAAATCTCGGGGTTTGGGGCGGAGCCCCAAGGAAAGCCTCCGGACCTTCGCTCTCGCCCGCATCAACAATCAACCATCTCAAATCCGTACTACAATCCGTCAGAACGTTGTTTTTGATGCGTGATTCTCACACACAGCCACGAAGGCACGAAGTTGGGGAGGTTCGCTCATTGCCCCATTCCTCTTTGTGGCTTGGTGGCTTTGTGTGAGCCCCTCTTTGGCCTGCGGCCGCAGGCCGCGCTGGGCAGATTCGTGTCAAAGGCTCTTCTATCGGCCGGGGCGTCTCTCGCGGTTGCCGGTGCGTTTCGTCTATAAATGCCGAGCCCCGCTCGGGTGGGCGGGGCTCGACCTTTGGTGGAGGCAGGTGATAGAGAGCTGCTATCATCAGGGAAGCGATAGTGGTGTCAGTGTGTTTTGGATTTCAGGGCCTGCGTCGGGTGTAGGAGAGGGTAAGTCGCAGGAAATCTGTGTCCTTTCAGTTGGCGTCGCGTCCTTTGCGATGAATCCCGGCACTGGGTGTCCGGCCCGGCCCTGGCGGCTGCAGCTTCCATCGGAAGCGGGGACGGCAGCCCGGGGTTCCCATCGCGAAGCGTCGCATCGGGGTGCCCCTTTCGTCAGGCGTCTTGCCGAAGGGTTTTGATTGTTTGTTTTGCCGAGAGCCATCTTTTACCACCACCTTGCCTTGAGTTATCTTGAAGCCGTGTTTCTCAGTGCTTTCAATAATAAGTGCCCCGGCGGGCCTGAAATGTAACGCCGTCTTTTTCGAGAATTTCAGATTTTTATTCGGTATGTCACAAGTCATGATGTCACAAGCCTTTACGTTTAGTCTGGGGACCGTCCGCCTCGCGACGTTTCTGCGGAATTCAGTTTTCTGCCGAGGGCGAATGGCTGGCTTTTCCTCGCGGAAAACCTGATTTTGGCCAGGTTTCGACGGGGCCCCGATATTCAGGGGATTGGGAGTTGACAGGGTGCGGCTTCAGCGATTACACTTGCCGGAGAAATCGCGCCTGTAGCTCAATTGGATAGAGCATCAGCCTACGGAGCTGAGGGTTAGGGGTTCGAGTCCCTTCAGGCGCATTTTTCCCATCTTTTCGCCATTCTAGCTCTTGCATTGATCCCCCCGGGGCTGGTACACTAATAGCTTGGCGGGTCCGCCGAGGGACGTCGGCGGCGCCCAAACGTGTGTCCGGAGGTAGTGATAGGAGTGGAACTATGAAGGCGAAACGCGCATTCACCCTGATCGAGTTGCTCGTCGTAATTTCCATTATCGCAATTCTGATGGCCATCCTCATGCCGGGCCTTCAGCGAGCCAAAACGCAGGCCCAGCTCAACGTCTGCAAGAACAACCTGCGAAACTACGGCCTGACGGGAAGAATGTACTCCGACGACAACGACGGCGAATTCCCGTACTCGTTCTGGTGGCTGTATAATAAGGACTCGCTCTCCGCCTGCCTGTGGCACGACAAGAGCAAGAATCTGGATCAAAATCCCAAGTTGGCCGGTTGCCTCTGGCCGTACCTGAAAGGGCAGAAGATCAATCTTTGTCCGCAGTTCAACAGCGTGGCCAGAGAGACGAGTTGTCCGGCGTGTAAAGGCGCCACGATTGCGGTGAATCCGCAGTACGGTTACACCATGAACTCGTACCTCAATGGCGATGGCTGGGGACAGAGCGTGCCGACTCAGTACATCCCACAGGGCATGTCGAAGCTGAAGCTGGAGTCGCAGGTGAAGCACCCGAATGCGACGTTCTACTTCGGCGAGGAAAACACGTGGGCCATCGCCGGGTACAGCAATGCCCCCATCAACGACAGTAACCTGCGGGCTCTGCCCAACGGAAGCACGGACTGCTTTGGGACGTTCCACAAGACCCGCTCCACCGAAAGGGACAAGGGCGTCAGCTTCGCGGTGTTCGTGGATAGCCACGTCGACGAAGTTTCTCCCTATCCGCCCGACGAGAATGCTCCGAAGGGCAACACCTGGCAGTTGAGCTGGCCGGGCAAGAAGCCGGCGCCGGTCTTCTGATCGCCGTTGCGGCTCCTGGCCGGCGTTGGAGGGATGCTGGCATGACCGTCAGAAGGGGATTCACGCTCATCGAGTTGTTGGTGGTGATCGCGGTCATCGCGCTGCTGATGAGCATTTTGATGCCCGCGCTCAGCGCCGCCCGTGAGCAGGGACGACGCGCGGTCTGTGCCCAGAACGAGAAGAACACCGGCCTGGGCCTCACCATGTACGCCAACGACTACAACGGCAGGCTGCCGCTCAACGAAGTGGACCGCTGGTTGTTCGACGTCTCCTATTGGACGACGGACATCATCTTAAAAAGCGGCGGCTTTGACAGGCACATCTTCTATTGTCCCTCCTGGCGGCAACGCGACAACATCATTTTCTGGCGATACGGCGAGAACCTCCCGGCCGGCACGCCGGAGGATTACGCGAGGCCTGAACCAACATCGACCGCCGAGCGAAAGAACGCCCACCGCATCATGGGCTACTATTGGCTTATCGATTGTGTGACCCCGAGAGCGAAACTTCCGATGAAGTCAACCGAGGCCAAGCTGTGGTGTCGGTCCGTGGTCGAGGCGGTTGCTACAGTCGATGGGGTCAAGGTCAAGAAGTCGCTCGCCGGCGTCGAACTGATCACCGATGTGACGGCCAGCAATGGGCCAAATCGCGATACGGCGGATTTCGCCGGGGCCACCGGCGGCTGCTGGGATCGATGGAAGGTCACTGACCGCACCAACCACATGAAGAAGGGCACGCACGCCGTGGGCGGCAATATCCTCTTTCTGGATGCTCACGTGCAGTGGCGCAGCTTCGATGAAATGGAGCTTCGCTGGCCGTGGGGAGCCACCGGAAATCCGTGCATGTGGTGGTGAGCGCTGGGGGAGGGATTTGAGATTTGAAATCTGAAATTTGAGATCTCAGATTTGAGATTTGGGATCCGAAGCAGATTCCGTGTGACTGACCTCTCTGGCAGACGGCCGGTTTCTCCCGATGGATAGCGGAAGAAACGGACTGATCCGGAGTCCGTCGCTGCGCAGCGGAGGTTCTTCGCGTTGGAGCCACCGGCGGTGAGGATGATGCGCACTCTTGTGAGCGAGCGTCTCGCTCGCGTATTGTGCTGGAGGCCACAAAGCGAAAAACTTCGCTGGCAGGCCCGCTTCGGGCATGCACTGGGGCGCGGCGAGACAAGAGCCACTTCCATTTGCCCGCGCGGCTTCGGTTTGTGAAAGAAGCCGGACGCGGCCGACAAGCCCGAATTTCGAAATACAAATGACCGAGACGTGTCGCCCGTGTGGCGTCGGCGTTTCGGTCATTTGTGTTCTTGATATTTGGGTTCGTTTCGAATTTCGAGTTTCGAATTTACTCTTCTCTCACCAGAGCTCGGTCCACTTGAGTTTGACGCCGCCTGCGGTGGGGCCGGGGACGGAGTTGGGCTGGGCGGCAGGGGGCTGCTTGGGGCCGGAGCTTGTCTTCGGCGCCGGGCCGGACTTCCCGGCGGGAGCCGGCTTCCTGGCGGCCGGACCTTGTCGTGACGCGGCGGCCGGCTTGGCCGGGGCGGCGGGCTTCTCCGGGTCCTTCATCGACAGGCTGATTCGTTTCTTGTTCAGGTCGACCGCCATCACGGTCACCATCACCTTTTGATGGACCTTGACGACCTCCGCCGGGTCTTTGACGAAGTGGTCGGAGAGCTGGCTGATGTGGACCAGGCCGTCCTGGTGAACGCCGATGTCGACGAACGCGCCGAAGCGGGTGACGTTGGTGACAACGCCTTCCAGGACCATGCCCTCGCGAAGGTCGGTCATCTGGTGGACCCCTTCGGCAAACTGCGGCACGCGGAATTCCTGGCGCGGGTCGCGGCCCGGTTTTTCCAACTCGCGGAGGATGTCTTCGATCGTCGGCAAGCCGGCCCGGTCGTCC
>JBDKUU010000213.1:0-9414 GCA_039679525.1 Phycisphaerales bacterium
CGTCGATCACGGCTTGCTGGTCCTCGCTGACGAATATCTTGTTCGAAGCAGCCTCGCGGCCGGGCCGCCAACTGAATTGAACCTGCGGATTGACGTCCGTCGCGCCCGCGGCGGGCTGAGGCTCGCGAGCGACAACCGGGACCGAATAGAACCGGACCTCGCTCAGGCCGTACTGTCGCATCAGCCCGCCCCAGTTGCTGCGGATCGTCAGCTTGACGAACCTGGCCGGCAGGCCCGCGAACTCGACTGTCGTATTGGCCGTGTAATCCGCGGAGGAGGTCGCCTGGGCGAACTCGAAATCGCCGAAAGCGGTCCACGCCGCGCCGTCCGTCGAATACTCGATTGTCACGTCCTTGGCCCCCAGGCCGAGGATGTTCTCGAGCGCCTGGTTGGAGTTCCAGACGAGCATCTTGTCGAGCTTGTGCACCCGGTCGAACGCGAACTGAATCCATGCGGGCTCGGCGGCGTTCTTGGCGGTCAGCCTGCTATCGGCCGAGAGGGTCGAGTGCTGGTCGCCCACGAGACCCGAGCCGTCGATGGTCTTCTCCGGCCCCATGTCCGCTTTGTTCGTGCTGGAGGCTGTGGCGACGATGCCCGCAATCGGATAGGAGTACGGCTCGACGGTGAAGGACCATACCTTGCCGCGAAAGACGGTGTTGTCCGGGGCCGCATTGACCTCGTCGACTCGCCAGTAATAGGTCCGTCCGAATTCGAGCCGGCCGGGGTTATAGCTGTTGGCGTCCTGACTGGAGGCCCTCAGCAGCTTATGAGTGTCGGATGGAGTGGCGGCGTTGACGTCCTCGAACGTCGCGCCGAAGTAGACGTCGTGCGTCTTCGAGAATTTCCCCGGCGTCCACGCGAGCATCGTGTCGCGCGGGACATCCGTGGCTTCATGGGACGGGCTGGGCTTCACGGCGGGGAACGTCTCGCCGCGTATGATTCGGAGGATCTGATCCTGTCCCAGAGCTTCGTTGTAGATGCGGAGATCATCCACGATCCCGTTGAAATAGGGGTCTTCGTACTGGGATCTGCCTATGTAGTTCAGGGTCGTGCTGCCCAGGTCCTTCAGTGCGTAGAGCGTGCTTGCGTTGGCGACGATCTGGCCGTCGAGGAGTATCCTGAGGTTCTTCGTCTTGCCGTCGATGACCAGGGCGACATGACGCCAGCCTGTGGGAAGGGCCCCGACGCTGGCCGTCACGTCGGTCCAGACGCCGGTGTTGGCGGTGATGGCCGCGTGCATGAGGCCCGCGCCGTCCTGGGGACAGAAGTAAACGTAGTTCGCAGTGCCTGTGCCGAAGTCGAAGAGCCGCTGCCACGCGCCGCCCGTGCCGGAGAAGTTCGCCCACACGGCGATGGTGCTGTCCGTCAGCGAAGCCACAACGGAGCCGATCGGCAAGTCGACGTAGTCCCCGGTCCCATCCAGCTTCAGGGCGTTGTCGACCCAGCCCGCCACCCACTGGGGATTGCCGTGGAGCGTGCCGTCGTTGCTGGCGGCGGAGTCGGCCGCGACCATGCCCGAGGTCTCATCGAACGCCCACCATCCAACCAAATTGGCCCCGGCGGTGCTTGTCAATAGAAGGGCGAGGATACAGAACGCGAAAGCTGAACAGATCAGTCTCTTGCACATGGCATTCCTCCTTCGAATGTGTTTCGCAACCATCAGGGCCGCTCGGCATGCGGCCGCAAAACGCAGGGGAAATCGACTACGCAGAAACTCACTGCCAGACAGCGTCTATTCTGGCAATGAAAAGCCGCCAACGCAAGTCAAAAATATCCCCTCGCCGCGATCGGTGCATGGTGAACGCGAAGGGTGATTGGAAAACGCCATTTTGCGACACGATGTTTTTGGTTGACCTCGCCTGCTGTGGTATGATGGCGGGGGTCGTCATGGCGCGTCGGGACGTGTGGAAACGCCCGGCTCGGGGAGTGACGGGTTTGGACTGTTTCGATGAGAGGGCACATATGAACGCACAGAGTTCGAAGTGGACGCGAAGACAATTCCTCGGCTCGGTCGCGGGGGCCGCGGCGGCATTCACGATCGTGCCGCGATCCGTGCTGGGCGGGCCGAAGTTCGTCGCGCCGAGCGAGAAGGTGTACATCGCGGTCATCGGGTGCGGCGGACAGGGCCGGACCAACGCCTATGGGCTGTTCGGCGAGAGGGACGCTCAGATCGTCGCGATCGCCGACCCGAGAGATCGGGCGGACTACAGCGAGTGGTATTATGGAGGCGAGGCGGGCCGGCTGCCCGTCAAGGCCGAAGTTGAGAATCGGTACTCACAGGACAATCCGCAGTTCAAGTGCAAGGACTACGTCGATTTTCGCGAGCTGCTGGACAAGGAGAAGAACATCGACGCGATCCTGTGCGCGACGCCCGATCACTGGCACGCGTTCGTCACGCTGGCGGCGATCCATCGCGGCAAGCACGTCTATTGCGAGAAGCCGCTGACGCACAACATCGCCGAGGCGAGAGCGGTGGCCAAGGCGGCCGCCGAGGCGGGCGTCGCGACTCAGATGGGCAACCAGGGCCACAGCGACGAGGGCAATCAAATCACGTGCGAGATGATCTGGGACGGCGCGATCGGCGACGTCCGCGAGGTGCACGCCTGGAGCAGCACCGGCGGCTGGGCCGACGGCCGCGGCCGACCCACGGAGCGGCCCCCGATTCCCAAGGGCTTCGATTGGCAGTTGTGGCTGGGGCCGAAAGCGGATCGACCCTATCATCCGGCGTACGCGCCCTACAACTGGCGCGGCTGGTGGGAGTTCGGCACCGGCGCCGAGGGCGACATGTCCGTGCACAATCTCGACCCGGCGTTCGCGGCCCTCAAGCTGGGCCACCCGATCAGCGTCGAAGCGATCAAGACCGCGTTCATCGATTCCGAGGTCATCGGCGGTGACAACCACGTGGTCTGGGAATTCGGGCCGGAAGAAGGCCGCGGCCCCGTCACGGTTCATTGGTACGACGGCGCCCTGCAGCCGCCGCGGCCGGCCGAGCTGGAGCCGGGCCGCATCATGGGCGAGGGCGAGAACGGCATCCTGATCGTCGGCAGCAAAGGCACGATCATGGGCGGCGGCTGGAGCAAGTCGCCTCGCATCATTCCGGAGCCGAAGATGAAGGCTTACGGGCGGCCCCCGCGAAAGCTGCCTCGCAGTCCGGGCCATCATCGCGACTGGCTCAACGCCTGCAAGGGCGGCCCGAAGGCGTGCAGCGACTTCAGCTACAGCGCCCGCCTGACGGAATTCGTCCTGCTGGGCGACGTCGCAATCCGCGCGGGCCAGAAGATCCTCTGGGACGGCTCGAACATGAAAGTCACGAATGTCCCCGAGGCTCAGAAGTTCGTGCAGGAATCGTATCGCCCCGGCTTCGACCTGGCGACGATCTGAACCACTTGAATTGAAACCTTCTCATAGCCCAGGCCCGGTACGCCGTGTTCGGTGACGCGGGCCTGGGCTTTCTCGTTCGTAGTGTGCCCGTAAGGGCATATCCTTCAGACGAGAGACGATACAGCAGAAACAAGAGAAGATAACGCCTGACGGCGTCACTACAAACGGGAAGATAACGCCTTGCGGCGTCACTACGAACAAGGCCCTCGCATTTTTCCTCTTGACGCCGGGACATCCTTGCGATAAGACGATCATCGCTGTCGGTTTGCTCTACTGAGAGCATCGAAAGAGGGAATCCGGTGTGAATCCGGAGCTGCCCCGCAGCGGTGAGCAGGAACGACCGCCGTCACCAAGCACTGTCCCGAAGAATCGGGATGGGAAGCGACGGCCAGTAGGAGCCGAGGCCCTGGGCCTCTCGCCTGCAAGTCCGAAGACCTGCCGACGGTCCGTTGTTGAAACGGCATGGATCAGGTTGCTTTCGCGGGAAAGCTGCGATCGGCGAGTCTTCGGAATGGCGACGTTCCCCCATTCCGGCCGGCCTTCATTCCCCCTCTGCAATCTCATCCAGACCCCAGACGCGCGATTTGCGTCCGAAAGCGGTTGAGGTCTGCGCACATAGACAGAACGGATGATGCGTTCAGGGAGTATAGGTCCGGTCGCAGGGTTTTGAGTGGAGTCATTGGAGGACAGAGTATGACGGTAAAGACAGCTAATCTCGGGTTTCCCCGCATGGGGACTCATCGACAACTGAAGAAGGCTTTGGAATCGTACTGGGCCGGCGAGTCGACCCTGATGGAGCTGCGCGACGCGGCCAGGTCGGTTCGCAGGCAGAACTGGGAATTTCAACGCGATCGGGGCGTGGACATCATCCCGAGCAATGACTTCTCGCTGTACGATCATGTCCTCGACGCCGCGGTCATGCTGGGGGCCGTGCCCAAACGCTTCGGGTACGCGGGCGGGCCGGTGGACGCCGACACCTACTTCGCGATGGCCCGCGGCGCAGAGAACGTCAAAGCCATGGAGATGACCAAGTGGTTCGACACCAATTATCACTACATCGTCCCGGAACTGGAGGCGGACCAGAGGTTCTGTCTGGGATCGATGAAGGCTGTCGATGAATTCGTTGAGGCGAGAGAGCTTGGCATCACGACTCGTCCCGTGCTCCTGGGGCCTGTGTCGTTCCTTATGTTGAGCAAGGCCCAGACTCCCGGCCTGGAGCCGCTGTCGCTGTTGGATCGAGTCGTGCCCATCTATGCCTCGCTGCTGAGTCGTCTGGCCGCCGCGGGCGCTGCGTCGGTGCAGATCGATGAGCCGGCGCTGTCGCTCGATCTGGATGAGTCGGCCAGGAAGGCGTTCGGCGACGCATACCAGATGCTGGCCTCAGCGGCGGGCCGCACGACGATCTGTCTTGCGACCTACTTTGGACCTTTGCGGGAGAATCTCGATCTGGTCCTCCGCCTGCCCGTTTCATGCGTCCATCTGGACCTGGTGAGAGGGCCGGAACAACTGGCGGACGCGATGGCCCGCGTGCCGCGCGACAAGTCATTGTCTCTGGGCGTGGTGAACGGACGCAACGTCTGGAGGAGCAGGTTCTCAGATGTCCTGCCATCGTTGGAGAAGGCTCTGCACGTCCTGGGGCCCGAGCGAATCATCCTGGCTCCTTCGTGCTCGCTGCTGCACTGCCCGGTGGATCTGAAGGATGAGACCGACCTGCCGGAGGATGTCCGCGAGCGGCTGGCGTTCTCCCTTCAGAAGCTGGACGAGCTTTCGATTCTGAGAACCGCGTTGGACTCAGGGCGGGACGCGGTTCGGCCGGCGCTCGCGGAGAATCAGACTCTTTTCGAGAGAATCGCCCACTCGCAACGCATCCACAATCCGAAGGTGCAGGCCCGCATGCAGGGACTCTCGCCCGCGATGCTCTCTCGCAAGAGTCCCTTCGATCAGCGGCTGGCGCAGCAACAGGCGAGTCTGAACCTGCCGCCGTTGCCGACGACCACCATCGGCTCGTTCCCGCAGACGTCGGAGATCCGCCAGGCCCGTTCGGCGTTCAAGCAGGGGACGATCGATCGCAAGCAGTACGAGACCCAGATGGTCCGACAGATCAAGCAGGCAGTCGACATCCAGGAACAAGTGGGCCTCGACGTGCTGGTCCACGGCGAGCCGGAACGCAACGACATGGTCGAGTACTTCGGCGAGATGCTCGACGGATTCGCCTTCACCCGCAACGGCTGGGTTCAGAGCTACGGCTCCCGCTGCGTCAAGCCGCCGATCATCTATGGCGACATCAGCCGGCCCAAGCCGATGACGGTCCGCTGGATTCGCTACGCGCAGTCGCTCACGAACAAGCCCGTCAAGGGCATGTTGACCGGGCCGATCACGATCCTCGAATGGTCGTTCGTCCGCGAGGACTGTCCCCGGCAGGACACCGCGTTCCAGATCGCCCTGGCCATTCGCGACGAGGTCGCGGACCTGGAGGCCGCCGGGATCAAGATCATTCAGATCGACGAACCGGCGCTGCGAGAAGGGCTGCCGCTGCGACGGAGCGACTGGCATCGGTATCTGGACTGGGCGGTCGGGGCGTTTCGACTGGCCACCAGCGGCGTCTCGGACGCCACGCAGATCCACACCCACATGTGCTACGGCGACTTCAACGACATCATCGAGGCGATCGCCTCGCTGGACGCCGACGTGATCTCGATCGAGGCGGCGCGGTCCGGCGTGGAACTGCTGGGGGCTTTCCGCGAGTTCAAGTACCCGAACCACATCGGGCCGGGCGTGTACGACATTCACAGTCCGCGCGTGCCGTCGGTCGAGGAGATGGAGGAAGCCATCACCAGGCAGATGACGGTGTTGGACGCTTCGCAATTGTGGGTGAATCCGGACTGCGGTCTCAAGACTCGCCGGTGGGAAGAGGTCAAGCCGGCCTTGGCGAACATGGTGACCGCCGCCCGGAAGCTTCGCGAGCAGGTCTCGCAACGGAAAGGATGACAGGCAAGGATGGCGACAGAGATTCTACCGGTCCCGGCGGCCTCGGCCCAACGGGAGCGGCTCGAGAGAGGCTATGTCCACGTCTATACGGGCAACGGCAAAGGCAAGACCACCGCGGCCATCGGGCTCGCGATCCGGGCCGCGGGGGCGGGGCTGCGCGTGTTCTTCGCCCAATTCATCAAAGGGCTGGCGTACAGCGAAATCGAGGCCTTGGGCCGATTCGACGACCGGATCACGGTCGAGCAGTTCGGCCGGGGCTGTTTCATCCGCGGCGAGCCCGACGCTGCGGACGTTCAGGCAGCGTGCGACGGCCTGACGCGAATCGCCGGCGTGATCCGCGGCGGGGAGTACGACCTCGTGGTCCTCGACGAGGCGATCGTGGCGGCCCAGTGCAGGCTGTTCTCCGTCGAGCGGCTGCTGGAGTTGATCGCCGAGAAGCCGCAGCGTGTGGAGCTGGTCTTCACCGGCCGATACGCCTGCCAGGCCCTCCGGGAAAAGGCCGATCTCGTCACGGAAATGCAGGAGGTCAAGCACTACTATCGTCAAGGCGTCGAAAGCCGCCGGGGAATCGAGATGTGACCTGAAATCTTCCGGCGTTCGACGCGTCTATCTTTATAGTGGTCGGGGCAGGGGCTCGTTTTCGCCCCGGCTCGCCATGTGGTTCTGGTCAAAGGAGCGGATGATGGACGAGCGGACTCGAAAGGGGTTGCTGGCGGACTTTCGCAGCGGCGGCGTGCGGCTGGTGGGTCGCAGGCTTTGGCGCGACTGGCGGGCGACCATTTTGTTCATCGTGTTTGTCGTCGTGCCGATAAAATCGAGTCTGGCGGACTGGAATTGGGTGCCCACCGGCTCGATGAATCCGACGATCCTCGACGGCGACCTGATCTACGTGAACAAGGTCGCGTACGACCTGCGGATTCCGCTGACCATGCACCGGCTGGCCCACTGGTCCGAGCCCGAGCGGGGCGACATCGTCGTCTGCCTGTCGCCCGAGGACGGCCGGCGGCTGGTCAAGCGGGTGATCGGCAAGCCCGGCGATACGATCGAAATGCGCCGCAACACGCTGCTCCTGATCGGCCGGCCCCTCGAATACAGCCAGACGGACCTGAACTATGCCGAGCAGATTCCGCAAAAGCACGCGCGCGGCAGCCGGTTCGCCATCGAGAACCTGGACCGGACGGCCCATCCGGTGATGACCCTGCCGAGCGTCATGGCGATGCGGGACTTCGGCCCGATCGTGGTGCCGGAAGGTCAGTACTTCGTCCTGGGCGACAACCGCGATCTGAGCCGGGACTCCCGCTACTTCGGCCTGGTGCCCCGCGAGTCCATCCTGGGCCGAGCCCGCGCGGTCTTGATCTCGTTCGACATCACTGACAAATACCAGCCCCGCATCGACCGCTTCTTCACCGGCCTGCAATAGGTCGCTCATTCTGGACGTTTCGCTTACCCGACGAGGGCGAGAAGACAACAGACCTGGCATACCCTACGCGAAGGCAATCGCTTGCCTCTTGTTGACGTTGTGGTACCATACCGAGAGCTTCGATGACCATAGGTTGTCAGAAGGGAGCTTACGGCATGGCGGCGAAGGATGAACTCGAACAGATCCCGGGGGTCGGAAAATCGATCGCCCAGGACCTGCGGCAGATCGGCATCACATCTGTGAATCAACTCAAAGGCCGCAGCCCCGAGAGGCTGTACCAGAGGCTCTGTCATTTCAAAGCGTCGCCTGTCGATCGGTGCATGCTGTACGTCTTTCGCTGCGCGGTGTACTACGCCTCCGGCACCGACCCCGATCCGGAGCTGCTGAAATGGTGGAACTGGAAGGACCAGCCGCGGGACACCGTCAAGTCAAAGCCTAAAGCCTCCCACATATAGGGGGACCGTGCCCTCTCCAGGAAACGAATGCCTGCTGCTTTCCTCGGAGATTTGACATTTCCCGGCGTATCCGCGATACTCTCCTTCGGACAGTTGAGAATAGACTGACTAGGTCGGGAGAAATGCGGCCGGTCTTCTCCGAAGGACAAGGGAAATGATCAAACGATTGAGAGTCAAGAACTTCAAAGCCCTCCGTGATGTCGAGATCGAGCTTACCCCGATCCACGTCCTCATCGGTCCCAACGACTCCGGCAAGACAAGCATCATGGATGCCCTCGCTGCTATCTGCCGAAGCGTGGATCACGATCTGACCGACGCATTTCTGGGTTTCTGGAAAGGCAGCGAACTGGTTTGGACAGGACAGCCTGACGTAGCGGTGAGCATTATCGTTAGTTTTGACAATGATGTCATTGCCGAATATGGCCTGGACGTGTGGTTTGCAGCACGCGGAAAGAAAGCGAAAGTGGGGACGGAAATTATTCGAATGCACGATACGCCCTCTGCTTGGCAGGTACATGGTTCGGGGGACCAGACTGGGGTGAAGAAGAGGCCAGACCTGCGTGGTGCGGACGACCCTCTTGAGAGTCAGGTGAAGATTGTCAAGGAGATGCTTGATGGCGTGCAGTTTTATCGGTGGGATCCCAGGTTCCTTGCTTTGCCGGTCGCGCCCGATACCAAGCGCAGTTTCAGGATGGAGTCGAATGGTTTTGGCCTAGCCTTGTGCCTCGACGAAATATTGAATTTCGATCGAGACCGATTCATTGCCTTGGAGAAACGTTTTAGCGAGATTTTCCCGCACATCACTTCTATCAAGCTCATTCAGGAGATGGCGTATCGCGCTCCCGTAGATGCTTCAGATCAGGTCACGATTCTTCAGAAGACCGATGGGAAAGGATTGTACTTCAAGCTCAGCACGACCGATCAGTTGGTGCCAGCATCCCAGATTTCTGACGGGACATTGCTTGTGCTAGCTTATCTGGCCATCCTCTACTTACCTCAGCCGCCACGAGTACTGCTGGTCGAGGAGCCGGAGAATGGGATTCATCCTAAACGGCTTCGCGTCGTGCTTGGCATCCTACGGGAACTCATCCAAGAGCAGTCGCGTACCCAGGTTGTTCTCACCACACATTCCCCATATGCATTGGATCTGTTCAGCCCTGAGGAAGTTAC
>JBDKUU010000214.1:0-4811 GCA_039679525.1 Phycisphaerales bacterium
GAGGCCAAGTACGGCTCGAAGCTCAAGCCCGAGGAGCGGCACGACCCCAGGAAGATGCTCCTGCCGGCGTACTATCCCGACACGCCGACGGTCCGCAAGATGTGGGCCCGCTACTACGACCTGATCACCTGCATGGACAAGCAGGTCGGCGACATCCTCCGCGATCTGGAACTCGATGCGGTCTCCGAGAATACGATCGTGTTCTTCTTCTCCGATCACGGCATGGGCCTGCCGCGGTTCAAACGGAGCCTGTACGATTCCGGCCTTCACGTGCCGTTGCTGGTCCGGGTGCCCGCGCCGTACCAGGGCATGACGATCTTCGCGCCGGGCGGCCGGAGCGACCAGCTCGTCAGCTTCGTCGATTTCGCCCCGACGGTCCTGTCCGTGGCCGGCGTGTCCGTCCCGTCCCATATGCAGGGCCGGCCGTTCCTGGGCCGGGGGGCCGTCGCCCGCGACTACATCGTCGGCGCCGCCAGCCGAGTCGACGAGGCCTACGAGATGTCCCGCTGCCTGCGCGACAAGCGATACAAGTACATCCGCAATTTCCTGCCGCACCTGCCGTACGTGCAGCCGAGCGACTACTGCGATCAGGCCGAGATCATGCAGGAATTGCGGAGGGTGTCCGCCGAGGGCGGGATGGCCGGGATGGAGAAGCTGTACTGGCAGCCGACCAAGCCGACGGAGGAGTTGTACGACACGTGGGTCGATCCGAGCGAGGTTCGCAATCTGGCCGATTCGGCGGAGCATCTCGAGACGCTCCACCAGATGCGAAAACGTCTGCGGGACTGGATGCTCGAGACGAAGGACACGGGCCTGCTGCCTGAGGCGGAGATGTTCATTCGGGCCGCCGGCTCGACGCCGTACGACATGGCCCGCGACCCCGCGAAGTTCTCGCCGTCGACGATCGTGGACGTGGCGGAATTGGTGGGCTCGGACGCCCGGATTCTGCGCACGATGACGGAGTCCCTGTCGGACCCGGACAGCGCGGTCCGGTACTGGTCGGTGATCTACTTCGCCTCGCTCGGCGAGGAGGCGGCCCAGGCGACAGACGCCCTCAAGAAAGCCCTGGACGATCCCAGTCCCGACGTGCGGTTCGCGGCTGCCGATGTGCTCAATAGTCTGGGCCTGTCCGACGAGGCGCTGCCGGTCCTGACTCGGGGTCTGGTCGATCCTCGGGGGCCCGTCGTGCTGCACGCGGCCCGCACCGCCCAGCGGTTCGGCGCCAAGGCGGCCCCGATCGTCGAAGAGATGGAAGAGGCCCGCCGCAACTGCCTCAAGCCCGACGGCAGCTACCGCAACGACAACTACGCCATGTTCATCGACTGGGCCCTGAAGCACGCCCTCGAGAACTGCGGGCAGTAGTACTCCGGTCATCCTAGTTCGCCGACCAGTTTAAACCTTGTGAGTGGGCGCCATGGCTACGCCTCGTAGCCATGTCTTGCCGGGATACGCGAGAACATGCTTACGCGAGCGTAAGCATGGCACCCAACGCCCATCGGAATCGGATGGTCGAAGTAGTGCTACGCCGGCCGGTCCAACCTGATGGATGGGCGCCATGGCTGCGCGAGCGTAGCCGTGGCGCGCCTTGCAGGCACAACCGTCCGATGATCCTGGAGGGATTGCTCCCCGCCGGTATCCTCAATGCGGCAAACGCATCTCTCGAATCCGCGCAAACGCGTCGGCGCCGGTGGAACTCCAGAAGCGGTCATGTAGCCCTGGCCCGAAGCGGCGGGGCGACTCAGGACGGCAAGTCCCGCCCCTTCCCACGAGTCATTCCTATTCCGTATCTGTCCCGAAATACGGGTCGCCGCTCGTAGTGACGCCGTAAGGCATTGTCTTTTATGGTCTTGCGAACACGTGCAGCCGGTTGAGGATGCGCCCTCGCGGGCCCACTGCGAACAGGCTTCGCGGGCTCTGATTTCAGGTTCGCTTCAGGAATGGGTCGGATGGCGCGACGGACGGGGACGATGCGAAGTTCCGCTCCGACAAAGAATGCCTCAAGTCCTGGAATAATCGGGGGTTGTGGCTCCGAATTCCGCTAGTATGAAAAGAAGCCCCTGCGCGGCGGAGGGAGAGGAAAAGCGAGATAACACGCAGGGGCTTGAGGGCTCTAACCTGCATTCTTACTATACAGGGCCCGGACTCTGAGGTAAAGAGAATTTGCCACTTTTTTTCGAATAAATGTCAAAGTTTTTGACTTGGGGCGACACCTCCAAACCAGGAGATCGACACCCTCATTATCGATATGGACTGGGGGAGTAAGGGATTGGAGTAGGGACGCAGGCAACCGTCCGGCGACGGCTGGCGTGCCCAGATGTCGCGGCGACCCAACGGATGGCGAGGGGGCGTGCACGAGACGCTGGCGCGTGCCAAAGAACCTCAGTGCACCCGCCGCGGGTCCATAGAGAGACTATCGCTTGCGATCGAACGCGAATCTGCTATGCTGTCCCGCTATGAGTTTTCCCGAACGAACGACGATCAGCAGCCACACGATCCCGATCGTCCCTCGATACGTCGAGACGGACAAGGGCGGCGTGATCCATCACAGCGTCTACCCCGTCTGGTTTGAAATGGGACGCACGGAGCTGCTTCGCGCTAACAGCGTTGCTTACAAAGACTTAGAGACAGAGGGGATCTTCTTTGTCGTCGCGGAGCTGCGGGTCAAGTACCGCCGGCCCGCCTTCTACGACGAGGAGCTGCTCCTGGAGACCACCTGCACGAACGTCACGGCCGCCAAGGTCGAGCACGCGTACAGACTCCTCCGCAAGTCCACCGGCCTGCTCCTGGCCGAGGGCTCCAGCGTCCTGGCCTGCGTCGGCGCGGATGGAAACCTCAGACGCATCCCCGAGTTTTTGTTCCCGGCCGACACAACAACGAGCGAGTGATTTTCATCCATGCAGCGCACCGAGTTCGTCTTGAGACTCGCTGCGTCCAAAGGCGTACTCCAAATCGATGACTTGTTCTTGCGGCACGCCCGAAGCGGTCGCGCAAGGGACATTTTGCCGTTCTTTGCCGATAGCATGAGGTGAAGAGACACAGAAACAATAACCTGCCCAAGGCCGTGCGTGGCACGCCTTTCATGCTGCTGGCAAAAGGCGTCAAATGCCCGCCGCCCCACCGCAAAGCGGTGCTTCCCATTCGGGCGGCGGAATCCGGATCAGTCCGTCGCTTCCTTTGACGGCCTGTTCTTGCAGCCCCGGCATCACTCGGCGTCTTGTCCCTCTTCCTCTTCGTCGAATTCCGGCTCGGCGGACCAGCCGATCCTCTCGTCCAGCCACTCGGCGGCCCCGGTCGTTGCGTGCCAGGCCGCCGCAAGGACTTCGGCGCAGTAGTAGCCGTCGTCGTCGTAGAAGAGTTCGCGGCCGTCGGACGTGGGCTTGGGGAAGCCTTTGCCGTTCATCAGGTACTCGGCGCAGATCGCGTTGTTCTTGATCGCCTGGTTCAGGTGCCTCTTGGCGAGGGGGACCTCGCCCTTTTGCCGGAAGGTCAGCAGGGCGCGGGTGTAGTCCCAGGTGCAGTCGCCCTTGTCTTTCTTGTTCTGCTTGAGGAGCTTCTCGACCTCGGCGTCTTTGCCGAGCCTCAGCAGGCAGGGCCAGTACCAGAACCTTGCGCCCATGATGTCGTCCGGGTTCAGGCGGAGCAGGTCTCGAAGATGTTCCGCAGCCTCCTGGAGCCGGGACATCTTGATGAGGCATTCGGCGAGCCGGAACTTGGCCCGCACGTACGGGCGGGTCTCGACCGCCTGCCAGAACCTCCCGGCCTCCCTTTCGAAGACCTCCGGGGCCAGAGTTCGCTCGGCCGCCTGGAGGGCCTGGGTGAAGTACTCGAGCTGCTTGTTCTGCAGGGGCGTCCGCTCGGCCAGCATGATGTAGGCGTCGGCGCAGTCGGGATCGATCGCCAGAGCCTGGCGGGCCATGTGGATCTGCCTGCGGCCCTTGAGGCTGTAGGCGCGGAACACGATGTCCTGGGCCTTCTCCAGCGGGGTCTCGGGCAGAAACTCCTCGATCTTCTTTCCGAAGACGTTGGCCCGCATGAAGGCCTCGTACTCCTCGCGAGTCTTGAAGTCCTTGCCTTCCAGCATGCGGTCGATCTGGGCGCAGACGCGGTCCATGACCAGCGGGCTGGCCAGGGGCTTGCCGGGGTCACGCGGCTTCTCGGGGGCCAGCACGTCCGGCAGCGTGAAGACGAACTCCATCGGCTCGTCGAAGGTGTCGACTCGCTTGGTCCAGCGGCCGGAGTCGAACTCCTGCTCGGTGGACTGGGCCAGGGCCCGCATGAACCCCTCGAAGAAGGCCAGCTCCATCGGCCCGGGCCGGCGGTAGGGGCCTTTCGTCTCGTAGCAGACGGCGAAGGGGTAGGCGTTCGGCCCCGCGACGGGCAGATCGTACCGTTCCCAGAGGTCCACGTCGCCGTAGGAGATCCCGTCGATCGGGTCGAAACGAAAGTGCCAGTGCCGGCCGGGCATCATCCACTGAGTGTCCTGGTTGCAGGCGCATCGCTGGACGGTTTCGCCCGACTCGTGGAAGCACAGGCCGGTGAATTCGCCCCGGGCCCCAAGCACGCAGATGTTCTTCAGGACGGGGTCGGGGACGGGCGATTCGAGCACGATCAGGTCGTCGTTGTCCAGGAGTTCCCATGGCTTGGCCCGGTACAGCTCGGCGGCCGCGGCGGCGTAGGCCCGCATCATTTCGGGGGTGACGCCCTCGGCGTCCATGGGGCCGCAGGGCATCGGGTAGTAGGGCCGGCTCGCCTCGGCGGCGTCTGTCAGGCTGCGTTCGAGGATGAACGACTTGGCGATCAGCTCGACCGTA
>JBDKUU010000215.1:0-11566 GCA_039679525.1 Phycisphaerales bacterium
GGTCTCGCCCGAAGAGACGCTCGAGATCTTCGCCTTCATGAGCGCGGCGGATGTGTCCAAGACGCAGAACGGCACGAAGGTCGATCTCGCCGCTGTGCTGGAAGAAGCCAGGAAACAGAACGAAGCGCGGAAGTGAGAAGAGAAATCCGAATATCGAAATTCGAAATCCGAAACAAACTCGAATCACCGAAACCCAAATGATCGAAACGGCTCCGCGAATCCGCGACAGCGTTTCGGTCATTTCGGTTTTGAGATTTGAATTTGTTTCGAACTTCGGATTTCGAATTTCGTGCTTAAAGGCCCTCGTCCTCAGACTTCTTCGGGGATTGTCCAAGGCTCGCGGTACGTCCTTTTCAGGTGTTTGTTGGCCTCCGCTGCGTCGACGAAGCTCTCGGTCTTCGGGTCGAGACGCAGCTTCTGATTGCCCACGACGCCCGAGATGTTGGCCATGTGACATAGGAGGGCCGAGTAGTGGCCCTGTTCGACGTCGGCGTTGGGCTTGGCCCGCGTTCGGATGCACTCGATGAAGTTGTCCTGGTGCGGCTTGTCGCCTTGCCGGCCGTAGCGGGACTCGATCACCTTGTCGTCCGCGTCGAAGATCTGCCAGCCGCCGCCGTGCCGGCCCAGGTACATGAAGCCCTTGGTTCCGAGGACTTCGATCCGCGTGGCGCAGAACGGCCAGTCGGGGAACAGGTCGCCGTCGCGGATGTTCGTCGCGATCTTTTTCATGTACGGCGTCCAAAGGGCGGCCTCGAAGACGAGCGTGAAGTCGCCGTACTCATAGAGGGCGATCTGCGTGTCGGGAATCGTGCGGCCGTCGCGAAGGGCTTTGACGCCGCCGGTGCAGGAGATCGTGTCGGGGTAGGGCTTGTCGCCGAAGAGCATGCGGGCGAGGTCGAGCTGGTGGATCGCGTCGCCGGCGATCGGGCCGCAGCTGTACTCCCATTGGTTGAGCCACCACTGGCTCGGATTGTACGGCAGCTTCGGAGCCGGTCCGCACCACAGGTCGTAATCGAACGCTTCCGGCACGGGCTGCACCTGGCCCGCCGGTCGCGGCGTGTGCTCCATCATGTTCAGGACTCGAATCATGTGCACGTCGCCGAGCTTGCCGCTCTGGATCTGCTCGACCGCCTCGCGGGCGTACGGAGCGCTTCGCGTCTGCATGCCGACCTGGACGACCCGCTTGTATTTGCGGGCGGCCTCGATCATCTTGCGGCCCTCCCACACGTTGTGGGCCAGCGGCTTCTCCGTGTAGACGTCCTTGCCTGCCTGGCAGGCCAGGATCGTGCCCATCGCGTGCCAGTGATCCGGCGTCGCGTTGATCATCGCGTCGACGTTCTTGTCGTCGAGGATGCGGCGGAAATCCTGGGCTACTTGCGGGGCTTTGCCCTGGGCCTTCTCGATGGCCTGCTTCGCGGGCTCCAGACGCCTACTGTCCGGGTCACAGATCCAGGCGATCTCGACGTCGGGTCTCGCGGCGAACATCTGGGCTACTTGCCGTCCGCGACCGCCCGCGCCCATCAGGCCGATGACGACCCTTTCCTCGGCGGCCCGGCTCAGCCTCTGCGGCAGCGTCGCGACCATGGCGGCCGTGCCCAACGATCCCTTCAAGAACGCTCTGCGATTGACCGATCCCATGTTCGTCTCCTCAGTTGCGGGCCGACGTCCGCTTGTCCTCGATCTGTTGCTTCGTCTGAATCGTGTTGTCTTGGAAAACCACCGGACCCACGCGTTCTTCGATCAGGATTCCTGCTGACGATTCATCGCGGGAATCCCGAATCGTGTTCTTCACGAAGGCCAAATCGTTGACTTGGCCGCGGATGCGGATCTCGGGGCCGCCGTTGTTCTCGATCGTGTTCTCCTCGAACCGGTTGCGGTGGGGAGCCATGCCGAGCGCTTCGTTGCGGAAGAACAGGCCGCTGTCCTTGTTCAACCGGGACGTGTTGCGGCGGAACAGATTGTCGGAGTCCTTGTGGCCGATCGAGATGCCGAACTGCCCGTTCTCTTCCATGAGGTTGTCTTCGAATACGCCGTGACGCACCCGCCAGCAGAGGAACAGGCCGTCCGTGCCGTTGTGGCGGGCGACGCAGCGCCGGACCGTCGGCCGCTGCGAGCCGCTGCCGGGATGGAGGCCCAGGGCCGCGTTGTCCTCAGACACGCAGTCTTCGACAGTGACGTCGTTGGACTGCTGAAAGCTGATGCCGTCGCCGTTGTAGTTCCGCACGAGGCAGCCGGTGATGACGGTGCCGAAGCCCCGGTAGAGGAAGATGCCGCCGCCGCGGCAGCCGTTGAGCGGGACGTTCTTCTCCTTGTTCCCGTCAATGACGAGGTTCTCGATCCGCACGCCTTCCGTGTCGTAGCCGCTGATGACCGGGAACACCGTCGCCGCCTTGGCGTCGTTGTCCACCATGCAGTCGGCCCCGAGCGATTTGTCGATGGCGAAGGTGTTGCCGTTCTGACCGATGATGCGGGCGACCGTCGTGTGGAATCCGCCGGCTCCTTTGTCCCAGACCGCGACGCCGCACCCCGGCGCGAAGCCGTTGGGATCGACCAGCGTGATCTGTTCCTCGCCGAAGTCGCCGTCGATGGCCAGCGGCGAGAGGGAACTGGCCGCCTTTCGCAGGATGGTCTTGCCCTAGACCCCGCGGACGATCACGTTCGAGCGAAGGTGCAACGAGTCCCGCATGAGGTACTCGCCCTCGCCGATCTCGACGATGCCGCCGCCCAGGCCGGCGACGTAATCGACAGCCGCCTGCAGGACGCGGTTGTCCCGGCCGACCATGTCCCCATCGCTCTGGCCCACGGCGATGCGGGGCAACTGCGACATCTCCGAATGCATCGCCTTGGGCATCTGCCGCTCCTGGGGCTTGGGCGAGAAGTCAGGCGTCGCGCCAACGCACCGTGAAGCGGATGCGAGCAGAAGAATGATTGCCGAGATCGGGGGGACGGTCGTATGCGTCATTGCGGACCTCCTGAAGAGCCGTCTGTCGTTCGTTCATTCGACAAAGCGAAGTGATTATGAGAGAGCCGGGCGGCTTTGTCAATGTCGCTCATCCTTGACAATTCCTCCGGCTTGCAGTAGACGAAGCGGTGGACTTGGTCCGGGAGATCGTTCGACTATGATGGATGTGTCGCACCTCGATGAACGCGGACTGGAGGACTGGCTCAGCGAGCCCGCCCCAGCCACGCGCCAGATGCTCGCCGAAACGCCGGGGGATGTCGCGGTCCTGGGGGCCGGCGGCAAGATGGGACCCACGCTGGCCATGATGGTCAAGAAGGCCGCCCCGACCAAGACGGTCTATGCGGTCTCTCGTTTCAGCGACGGGGCTCTTCGCGAGCGGATCGCAGAGAAGGGCGTCGAGATCGTCGAGGCCGACTTGCTCGACGAATCGGCGTATGCCGGCCTGCCGGAGACGCCGAACGTCTTGTTCCTGGCCGGCATGAAGTTCGGAGCGTCGGGGAATCAGCCGATGACGTGGGCGATGAACGCCTACGTGCCCTCGCTCGTCGCGAGACGGTACAGCCGCTCGCGGATCGTGACCCTCTCGACGGGCAACGTGTACCCGTTCGTCGATCCCCGCAGCGGCGGGGCGACGGAGTCCGACGCGCCGTCGCCGGTCGGAGAATACGCCCAATCCTGCCTGGCCCGCGAGCGGATCTTTCAGTACTTCTCCGGACGATTCGGCACGCCCGTGACGCTCATCCGTCTCAACTATGCCAACGAGCCTCGCTACGGCATCCTCGTGGACTTGGCGCACAAGATCCTTCATGGCGAGCCGATCGACGTCACCATGGGTTCGGTCAATCTGATCTGGCAGGGCGACGCGAACAACTATATCGCCCGGGCTCTGAGCATCGCTGCGACTGGGCCGGAGATACTGAACGTCACCGGTCCCGAGACGCTGAGCGTCCGCGACTTGGCGCAGCGGATCGGACGGGCGCTTGGCAAGGAGCCTCGTTTCGTTTCGCAGGAAGCGCCGACCGCTCTGCTGTCCAACGCCTCGAAATGCGTCGAGCGATTCGGCCCGCCTGCGACGGGTCTCGACGAGATGATCCCCGCCGTCGCGACGTGGGTCGCGGCCGGCAAGCCGGTCTTGAACAAGCCCACGAAGTACAACGTCCGTGACGGTCGATTTTGAAAGGGTTCGCGATGATCGGGCCGAGCATCTTCGAGAAGCTGTGGGAGGGCTGTGTGATCCCGGCCCACCCGCTGGCGTTGACCGCCGCGAACAAGCTGGACGAGCGGCATCAGAAGGCCCTGACCCGCTACTACTTGGCCGCAGGGGCGGGGGGCCTCGCCGTGGGCGTTCACACGACCCAGTTCGCCATCCACGATCCGAAGGTGGGCTTGTATCAGCCCGTTCTGGAACTGGCGATCTCGACCGCTGAGGAGGCCGTGACTACGCACAAGATCGAGCCGCCGCTCCTGATCGCCGGGCTCGTGGGCGACACCGCTCAGGCCGTGCGCGAGGCGAAGCTCGCGGCCGATCTCGGCTATCACCTGGGCCTGCTCTCGCTGACCGCCTTGCGGGGCAAGTCCGTCGACGACCTGATCGACCACGCCAGGCAGGTGGCGGAGGTCATCCCGATCATGGGCTTCTACCTGCAGAGCACGATCAGCGGGATGGTTCTGCCGAAGGAGTTCTGGTCGCGATTCGTGGAGATCCCGAACGTCCGGGGGATCAAGATCGCGCCGTTCAACCGCTACCAGACGCTCGACGTTCTCGAAGCGGTCGCCCAGTCCGGCCGGGCGAAGAGCATCGCCCTGTACACGGGCAACGACGACAACATTCTCATCGATCTCCTGACGCGATTCGTCTTTCGCACTCGCGAGGGCGAGGTCCCGCTGCACATCGTCGGCGGGCTACTCGGCCAGTGGGCCTGCTGGACGAAACGTGCGGTCGAGCACCTCACGATGGTGAAGGACATCCGCCGGACGCAGGGCCCTGTCCCGATGGAGCTGCTGACGCTGGCGTCGCAGATGACCCTCGCCAACAAGGCGATCTTCGACGCCGACAGCGCCTTCGCCGGCTGCATCCCGGGCATCGTGCATGTGCTGAAACGTCAGGGCCTGGTGCGCCACATCGGCGTCCTCGACCCGGCCGAGCGGCTCAGTCCCGGCCAAGTCCAGCGCATCGACCAGATCATTCGCCAATACCCGCATCTGACGGACGACGAATTCGTCCAGGCGAATCTGGACGCCTGGCTGGCGCCCTGATCGGCGGGGACGTCAAGAGCTGCGGCGGGAGCGCAGGATCGCGATGATCTTCTTGTTCGCGGCGGGGAAGGCGTAGCGGTCCAATTCGTTGGGGCGGACCCATTTGAGGGCTGCAGAGGCCAGGGGGCGGGGCTCGCCTTGGACGTGGGAGCACTCGAAGGCGTGGATTGTGACGTGGAAGTGCGTGTAGGTGTGCTCGACCGTCGCGATCTCCTCGCCGACCTCCACTTCGATGTCGAGTTCTTCGCTCAGTTCGCGGCGCAGGGCATCTTCGAGGGACTCATTCGGACGGACCTTGCCGCCGGGGAATTCCCAGAGGCCGCCGAGCAGGCCCTCGGGTTTGCGCTTGTCGATCAGGATTCGGCCGGCGCGATCGATCACGCCCACCACGACCGTGTGACGGGGCAGGGGTTTCTTCGCGGTTCGGGTGGGGAGGGACTCCTGCTCGTTGTGGAGATTGGCTTGGCAGAGTGTCGCCAGGGGGCACTCGTCGCAGTTGGGGCTTCCGGGCGTGCAGATCTCGGAGCCCAGTTCCATCAGGGCCTGATTGAAATGGCCGACCTCGCTATCCGGCAGAAGGTCCTCGGCCAGGGACCATATCCTTTCTTTGATCGCGGCGTCCTTCGGGCTGCCGTGGATGCGAAAGACCCGGCACAGGACCCGTTCGACGTTGCCGTCCACCAGGGGGGCACGTTCGCCGAAGGCGATGCTGGCGATCGCGCCGGCGGTGTAGCGGCCGATGCCCGGCAGGGTGAGCAGTTCGTCCCTGGTCTGTGGGAGACGGCCATGAAAACGCGACGAGATTTGTTTGGCGGCCTTGTGGAGGTTGCGGGCTCGCGAGTAGTAGCCCAGGCCCTCCCACATCTTGAGCACCGTGTCGAGCCGGGCGCGGGCGAGGTGGTTGACCGTGGGGAATCGCTTGAGAAACCGTTCGTAGTAGGGGATGGCCGTGGGGACCCGCGTCTGCTGGAGCATGATCTCGGAGAGCCAGATCGCATAGGGATCGCGGGTTCGACGCCAGGGAAGGTCGCGGGCGGTGGCGGAGTACCAGTCCAGGAGGGATCGCTGGATTCGGGAGTAGCGTCTGCGGTCAATCATTGAACTGGGTACCGAATTTCGTGCTTCGAATTTTCACGCCCCCGGCGTGATGGGATCTTTCTTGCGGTATACCATCCCTTCGAACTTCGCGACCAGCTCCCCGGCGTCGTCGGTGACTTCGATCGCGTAGACGGCCAGCTTCGGATTGCTGGAGACCTCCCTGGCCTCGGCGTAGAGCGTGCCGTCCCGGGCGGCCTTGACGAACCAGATGCTGGCGTTGATCGCGACGGCGACCGTGCCATAGGAGTTGGAGGCGGCCGCGAAGACCAGGTCCGCCAGGGTAAAGATGGCTCCGCCGTGAACGGTGTTCACGCCGTTGCGGTGGCAGTCGTGGATGGGCATTCTGGCTTTGGCCCGGCCCCGCTCGATCTCCAACAGTTCGATGCCGCTGTGTTCGGCAAATCTGTCGTTCTTGAAAAACTCGCGAATCGCCTGCATATTGACCTCCAACTGCGGGGCCCGGCCGATGCGACCCCCTGGGTCGGGGCCCGCCCGCGATGGCGTTTCAGACTGAATCCATGGGAGCGATCTTACACGAGCCGGCCTTCGAACGCCAGACCGCTGAACAGAAAACGTGGGGCGGGGACTGTGGAAATGCTCACTCCCGGTTAGTGTAAAAGCCGTCCGATATTTGTCCTTGACTGGAGGTGGGAATTGGCCTTATGATAACTCCCCTTGCCGCGGACGGTGACTTGGCAGCCCGCGGCGGAACAGGACTGAGTCATGATAATCGATTGTCACACGCATCTTAGGTCTTTGGACAGCGCCGATACCTCCGAGCATCTGGCGGCGGTGGAGACGGTGGACGCCTGCGTTGTGTTGGCGTCCTGCAACGGCCCGCGGGAGGACACCAACCGCAAGCTGTCGGAGTACGTCGGCCGGCACCGGGAGAAGATGGTCGGCTTCGCGGTCGCGGACCCCACCCAGGACCGGATCAACGACAAGGGGCTGGCCTCGCTGACCGAGAAGCTGGGGCTCAAGGGACTCGTGGTCTACTGTTCGATGGCGGGTTTTCACCCGGCCCACAGCCAGGCCATGAGGCTCTACGAAGTCGCCCAGGAAGCGGGGCTTCCGATTTTCTTCCACAACGGCAGCCACGCTCTCAGCGCCCAGGCGATCCTGGAGTACGCCCAGCCGTACCTGCTGGACGAGGTGGCGAGGGCTTTTCCGCGGCTCAAGATCGTCATCGGCAACATGGGCGTGCCGTTCGTCGAGCAGACCCTCTCGATGGTGGCCAAGCACGAGAACGTTTTCGCCGACCTGACGATCCGGCCGAGCAAGCTATGGCAGACATACAATATCGTCATTGCGGCCTATGAGCGGAACGTCATGGACAAGCTCGTGTTCGGCAGCGGCTTCCCGGCGGCGAATTCCGGCGAATGCATCGAGGCGTTGCTGGGATTCAACATGCTGATGGCCGACACGAAGCTGCCGACGGTGCCGCGGGGCAGCATCCGCAGCGTGATCGAGCGGGATTCCCTGGAGTTGCTGGGCGTTCGGAAGTCCACCGCCGGGTAGCCCGCGTGGCTGCCGGCCGCAAGTCCTCAGGAGCATTCCGACAAGGCGGACCCGATTCGAAATTCGAAGCACGAAATTCGACCCGGCCAAAGCGGGAACGCAAATCCGAAACACAAAGCGCCAATCGTCAAAACGCCGGCGCAGGGCGAGAGCCGGTTTTGAATCTCAAATTTCAGATCTCAGATTTGAGATTCTGACGGCGCCTGTGTGTATCGGGCCATCCAGAAACCTCTGTGGACCCGTCTTGAGCAGGGGGGATTCTCGAACTGGATGAAGCGAGATGCGGAATCCCCGGCGGAAAGAGATGCGATTCGAAAGCCCTCGTCCTCGACGGCTATTTCGGCTTGAAACCTTTGACCCGGTCGCTGGTGTATTTGCCGCACGCTTTCTCGATGTCGATGTCGGTGATGTTGGCGAGCGTGCACAGCCAGGCGAACACGTCGGCGAATTCCTCTTCCATGTTGGCCCGGTCTTCGCAGGAGGCCAGGGCCGTCGACAGTTCGCCGACTTCCTCAACAAACCACATGAAAGTACGCGGCACGCCACGCTCCAGATCCCGTTCCTTGTATCGTTTGGCGATCAATTCCTGGAATTCACGGATTTCCATGGCGTGCCGCGCACCTCTTTCATCGTCTGAATACTTCTATGTCCGTAAAACTCGAATCTTCGAACGATTCGACCTTACCGATCTCACTTGCCGCCGAGAAGGCTCGCCAGCTTGGTCTTCTGGAAGACGCCCTTGGCCTGAGCGATGGCCTTGTTGTAGGTCTGCTCGGCCTTGCTCGCATAGGATTCGTTGCCGGCCTGATCGGTCAGGTTCAACTCGCCCGTGAGCGGACCATCCACCGCCTCGATCACTTCGAGCATCGTGATCTTGTTGGTGGGCTTGGCCAGGGAGAAGCCGCCGCGAGGACCGCGCTTGCTCCGCAGCACATTGGCCCGGACCAGTTGCTGGAGGATCTTCAGCAGGTACTCAAGGGGGATGTCGTACTGTTTGGAGATATCCTGCGACAGGACGACGCCATCGCCCTGATTCTTGGCGATGTAGCCGACCGCCAGCAACGCGTATCCAGTTGATCTACTAACTCTCATTGTGTTCTCCTTCCCTACACCAGGAACTACAAATAATAAAAATGCACGATGCGAGTGGTGTATCAACGAGATAGTCAATCAAGACTCTGTTACTCGCATTATGCCGAAACCGCATCCGGAATCGTTGTCACTTTTCTACGCACCGAAACGGGCAATCGCCGTCGAGGCAGGCTGCTGCTGTCGCACAGGCCACACCTGCGGCGACAGAGACCCGAGTATGCAGAAGACCCCATCATACTCCCGTTGTCCGCGGGGCTGACGCCGCCGGCGTTCACCTCGCCCCAATTCGGGTTATATTATCCATTGTTGACTTCAAATGGCAAGAGTTTTGTCTCAAAAAAATCGGTAATTTATCCGGCTTGCGCAGAATTCCCGAGGCCGCGCGGTCTTTTCCGCGTCCCGCAGATCGTTCTGCAAAAAACTTGACAGCGTGTCCCGGCCCTCTTAGGATGACGCAATTCCTGTTGATGCTAATGGGGAGATCGTTATGGCTGCCATTCAGCCGCGAATCAGTGTTGAATATAAAGATGAGGCTACAATCGTGGCCTTTACGGACGAGAAGATACTCGAAGAGACCGACGTCCGGGCCTTGCGTGAGGCCATTGAGTCGGTCGTCGAGCAGGCGCCCGGAATCCATCTGGTGTTGGACTTCCGTCACGTGAAGTTCCTGTCCTCGGCCGTGCTGGGCCTGTTGATCCGGATCAGCAAGCGAGTGTACGAGCAGGAAGGCGAACTGCGGTTGTGCAACATTCACCCGGGGATTCACGAAGTCTTCAAAATCACCCGGCTGACCAGCGTATTCGAAATTTATGATGACGTTGAAAGTGCTACGCGCAGCTTCTCCGAACGCCGATAGGCCTCGGTACTTCGCTCGGGAGAGCTCCTGACCATGGGTCAAGCCCGGATCAGGCGGCCCTCCGAGGCGACGCGGCAGGTCCCCGGGCGATTAGACGAGAAGGTAGACCGTTATGGCGGCTGAATCGCCGGTGAAATGTACGCTTGTGGTCGAGAGTCAACCGTCGGCCTTGAATCGGCCCTGCCGCCAGATTCTGTCGGCGCTCGATGCCAAAGGATTCACCCAGGACGACATCTTCGCCGTGCATCTGGCCTTGGAGGAGGCTTTTCTCAACGCCGTCAAGCACGGCAACAAGATGGATGCGTCCAAAAAGGTGAAGGTCGAATACACCGTGGACCAGGAGAAGGTGGAGATCTGCATCACCGACGAAGGAGAGGGTTTCGATCCCGGCGTGATCCCCGACCCGCGTGTTGGGGAGAATTTATATCGTCCCGAGGGTCGCGGCCTTCTGCTGATCAGCTCCTACATGCACGACGTGCGGTACAGCGAGCGGGGCACGTGCCTGCGAATGGTCCGCTACAAAGGCCGCCCGATTCCCGAACCCGGGAAAGCGTCCGTCGGCTGATCGCGCGGGCGGAATCGCTCTGTCAAGTCCTATAATCCATGCATGCCGGCCGGCGCATGTCCAACGCGGGGTCTGAAACGGCCGATTCTCCTTTCTCGGCTTTTCCCGCCGCAAAGCCCGCGTCCTTTTCTGCCGAAGGTTCTTTCGATTGCTTGTGCGAATGAGCATTGTGAAGGAGCCGACCCAATGGACCTGTGCAATACGAGTGTTTCGGATACGTGCAGTTTGACAGAGAGAATCGCCCGGGAGGTCTTTGACGTCCTGCCCGAACGGGGCCCGATCCTGGTGATTATGGACCGGGAGGGCGAGTGCTGGACCAGCCATCCCGAGGAGTTCGCCGGGCTGCGAATCGACCCGCCGCTGCTGAAGGACCTTCGATCCAAGATCGACGACGGGGCCGAGCCCGTGATCACGCAGGTCGGCGAGACGAGCGTGACCATCGCCCAACTGGCGACCGATCAAACCAATTGCGGCTATGTGGTGGTGGTTCTTCCCCGCTGCTCGCCCGAATCGGCTCTCACCCACATCGACCTGGTCGAGGCTTTGCTCAGCCAGGTGACCCTGATCGCCCGGCTGGTCGAGAAGACCGCCGCACTGAGCCGAGGACAGATGAATCACTACAGCGGCCTGGCGTTTTCAGTGAATTGACGGGCAGCCGCCGGGACTCGATCCGATCCACGCCTTCCTCCGGCCGTTTGTGGCCGGACGGTCGTCTCCGCCGTTTTGCGGCCCATTGACGGGATTCTCCGCCAGAATCCCGGGTTTGCCGCCGGCGGGTCTCTCCGCCTCCTCCGCTCCCATGCCTCAAACCGACAGTTTTTTGCCCAGGAAGGGGAAAAAACTTGCCAACTGGACCGGAAATCGTTTAGAGTACACGGTTCTTATTATGCGTATGAAGAATGCCCATGTAGGGCCAGACAAGAAGGGTTGATCGACAGTATGCTTACACAAGAGGAAAAAGGGAGCATTATCGGGGATTACAAGGCGCACGAAGGGGATACGGGATCGCCGGAGGTACAGATCGCGCTGCTGACCAGACGAATCAACGATCTGACCGAGCATCTCAAGGAACATCCCAAGGATCATTCCTCTCGCCGCGGTTTGCTCAAGATGGTCGGCACCCGCTCGGCGCTGCTCAAGTACGTCCGGGACCGGGACCTCAAACGATATCAGACGGTCATCGCGCGCCTCGGACTGCGAAAGTAGTCCGGTACCTCCC
>JBDKUU010000216.1:0-3032 GCA_039679525.1 Phycisphaerales bacterium
CGCTAGATGGCACGATAATCTCCCCGCCTCTTCGATTCTCCGCAATTGTCTGACGGTCATCAGAAAGACGCGGTCTTCATAGAAATCGCAAATCACCCGTACTTACCCGCACTCCTGGGCCGGCACACGGTCCACGATGGTGTGAAAAAAAGGGGCCTGCATCCGGAGGATACAGGCCCCACTGCTACTCTCACCATTCCAGCGACCGAAGCATGGCCGCTCGATCATTCACAGATCCCTTACTGCTGTACGGCGGATTTGCCGAAGCCGATGTCGTCGATGAAGACCATGCCGGAGCCGCCGGTCGTGGCGTTTTTGGCGCCGACGCCGATCGTGAGCTTCTTGACCTTGGACATGCTCACGCCGCTGAGGCTGTTCATCGGGATCGTCCAGCGCGTCCAGTTGGCAGCGGTGGCCGCCGTGTCGCTGATGGCCGTGGCCGACTTGCCGGCGCTGTCCGTCACCGTCAGGTACATCGGGGCGGCGTCGTTGTACTGGGCCGCGTTGATCACAGCGCCTTGCCAGTTTCCGGTCACGCCGCCGGTTGCAGCGATGCCCTCGAACTGGTAAGTCCGCTGTTCCGTGGCCATGTGCGAGGTGACGCACAGGCCGATCAGGACCGGGTCGGCCATCTCGATGATGGTGGTGCCCACAACGCTCCAGCTCTTGCCGTCGGCGGAGGTGGAACCGGTCAGGGTGTTGCCGGATCGCTCGATCTTGACCCAGTACGGGGCCGCCACGACCGTGCTGCTGTCGCTGGTGGCCGAGGTTCCGTTGGCAGCGGTGCGGTACTGGAAGCTGGCGCCGTTGCCCGCGGCCCCATCCGTATTGGCGGTCAAAACCATCATGGCGTGGGTCGAGCCGCCGTTGACGCTGTCGCGGATCATCACGCCGCCCTTGGCCCAGGTCTGAGTGCCGGGTCCGATGGTGGTCACGCGGGCGATCATGCTGCCGTCGCCGGTGAGGGTCTTGTAGGCGTAGGTGAACTCATCGGTGTTGCCCCAGATGTCCGCGCCCGAGCCGGTCAGACTCATCTTGCCGCCGGTCTCGGTGACGGCCGTCGAGGCCATAGCCGGATAGCCGCGGGTCCAGACGCACAGTTCGGTCGCGCCCGAGCCGGTGCAGTTCTGGGGCGACTCGAACTCCTTCAGCGCCTCGCTAAAGAACGGGGCCTTGGTGTTGTCGTAAGCCAGAGGCATCGACTGCGCGCCGCTGTGGACGACGCTCTGTTCGGCGAACGGAGCCGTCATGTAGCCGACCGTCGAGCCGCCGTTGGCCGCGTCGGTCACGCCGTCGGCCCACGCCTCGTAGATGCGGCTGCCCTCGTCATCGGTGTAGCTGTCGAAATCCTCGATCGAGGCGAACTCCTGGGCGGTGAAGCTCCAGACGTCGCCTGCATAGGCGCCGGCGTCGCTGACTTCATCGACCTTCCAGAAGTACTTCGTGCCGAACGTCATGGGAGCCGGAGTAAAGCTGTGCTCGGTCACGGTGCTGGAGGCAGCGGCGCCCGCGGCGACTGCGGCGCTGTCGGCGCCGAAGAAGACCTTGTGCGAGGTTGCCCCGCGGCCGGGCCGCCAATCCATCGAAGCGGTCAGGGCCACATCCGTGGCGGCATCAGCGGGCACGGGCTCTCTCGCCTGCACCGGCACGGAGAAGAATCGAACCTCGCTCAAGCTCACCTGCTGGGCCACGCCGCCCCAGTTGCTGGCGATATTGAGCTTGACGTACTTGGCCTCGGCCCCGCCGAAATCGACGATGGTGTTGGCCGTGTAGGAGGCGTCGCCAGTGGCGCGGGCGAACTCCGGCACGCCCTCGAGCGTGGTCCAGGTCTGGCCGTCCACGGAGTACTCGATCGTAACGTGCTTGGCGCCGAAGCCGACGAAGCTTTCGACGATCTGATTGGCGTTCCACACCCACAGCTCATCGAGCTTGTAGACCTTGTCGAATTCGTACTGGATCCAGTGCGGCTTGGCGTTGCTGCTCATCCACATCTGCGTCAGGTCGACCGAGTGCTGATCATCCGCATTGAGGCCCGAGCCATTGACTGTGTTCTGGGCTCCGGTGTCGACGCGGCTGCTGCTCGAAGCGGTGGCCGTCACATTCTTGATCGGATAAGAGAAGGTCTCGGCCGTGAAGCTCCAGACCGAACCTTTGAAGACCGTGGCGTCGGAAGTAGCGTTGACCTCGTCGATACGCCAGTAGTAGGTCTTGCCGAACTCAAACAGATCCGCGGCGTTGAAGCTGGCGGCCGCCTGGCCCTGGCTGACCAGAGCTCCCTTGGGATCGGCTCGCGAAGCGCTGTTGACATCGGCCAGCGACGTGCTCAGATACACATCGTGCGTGCCGCCATACTGCCCGGCGGTCCACGCCAGCGCGGCGTCCTGATGCACGTCCGTCGCGGCATCAGCCGGGACCGGGGACGTGGCGGCGCCGGTGACCATGTCGCTGCCGGTCATGAGTTTCTTGACCTCGTCCTGCGTGAGGCTGCGGTTGTAGACCCGCACGTCATCGATCATGCCCAGGAAGCTTCTGTTGACGCCTTCATTCGTCCGGCCGATGACGACGTCCGACGTGTCGGCGGCGCCGGGCAGGACGATGCCCGATCCGGACGTGCCGGCGGCCTCGCCGTTGATGTAGTAGGCGTGCGTGCCCTTGACGACCATGGCGCACACATGCACCCACTCATTGAGCGGCAGCGTCGTATTGCTGAGGGTTCCGACGCCGGCCGTGCTGAAGTGGAGGGCGTGCGTCGCTTCGGTGTACAGATTATAGGACCGTTGGCCTTCCTGCTTGCCGATGATGCCTTGCCAAGCCTCGCCGTTGGGGGCGTTGTACCGCTGCGGGTTGATCCAGATCGCGACGGTGACTTCGTTGCTCACGTTGAGGTTCGCGTTGTGTGGGACGGACACATAATCGTCCACGCCGTCAAACTTCAGGGCGCTTCCGAAGACGCCGGGGACCCACGTCGGGCCCATCAGGGCGCCGTTGTTGCCGTTCCGGGACGAGTCTCCGGCGACAGTGCCGGCCCCTTC
>JBDKUU010000217.1:0-4129 GCA_039679525.1 Phycisphaerales bacterium
CGGGACTGCCCTCGGCGGGCCTGGATTGGATGAAAAAAGGAGACGGGAAATGACCGAAGACAGAGGACGGAAGACTGAGGACGGGGGACAGAGGGCCGAGGACAGCGGACAGGGACCGAGTCGCGAACGCAATCCGTCCTCCGCCCTCCGTCTTCTGTCCTCCGGTTCCCTGCCTCTCTGGATGGGATTTGCGATCGCGGGGCTGCTCGTGGTGGTCGTCGTGCTGCTGGGGATTCTGGCGGTCTCGATCATGGAGCGGCGGTGGGAGGCGCAGAGGCCGCCGGTGGTCGTGCGGCCGATGGGCAAGTGGGAGCCGGACAACGCGGTGTGGGGGCAGAACTACCCTCGCGAATACGAGTCGTATCTGCGGACGCGCGATTCGGACACGCAGACGAAGTACGGCGGGTCGCGTCCCCGCGACTATCTCAACATCGATCCGCGGCAGGTGATCCTGTTCGCGGGGTATGGGTTCGCCAAGGAATACCTTCAGGCCCGTGGGCACTTTCACTCGATCGAGGACGTGACCAAGACCGCCCGGCTGATTCGGCCGTTCAACGCCGGGACCTGTTGGAGTTGTAAGAGCACCGACGTGCCGCGGCTGATGGACAAGATGGGCGTCAAGGAGTTCTACGCTTCGAATTTCTACGACCTGGCGAGCGAGGTGACGCACCCGATCGGCTGCCAGGATTGTCACGACCCGCAGACGCTCAAGCTCCGCATCACCCGCCCGGCCCTGCGCGAGGCCTTCGCCGCGATGGGCAAAGACATCGATCAGGCGACGCACCAGGAAATGCGGTCGCTGGTATGTGCAAATTGCCACGTCGAGTACTACTTCCGGACGGATGAGAAGGAGGGCATGAAGAACTACCTGACCTTCCCGTGGGCGAAGGGGACCACGCTCGAAGCGGTGATGGCGTACTATGACGGGGTCGAGTTCAAGGACTACGTCCACGCGATCTCGGGCACGCCGATCCTCAAGGCCCAGCACCCCGATTACGAATTGTATTCGACCGGCGTCCACGCCTATCGAAACGTCTCGTGCGCCGACTGCCATATGCCGTACCGCACCGAGGGCGGCATGAAGTTCACCGACCACCACGTCCAGAGCCCGCTGCTGAACATCGCCAACAGGTGCGCCGTCTGCCACCGCTGGAGCGAGGACGAGATCCGCACCCGCGTCGAGTCGATTCAGGCCAAGACCGAGAACGCCAAACTCGCCGCCGAGGACGCCCTGGTGAAGGCTCACTTCGACGTCGCGGCGGCCGCACAGGCGGGCGCCACGGCCGAGGACCTTGCGGGTCCGCGAAAGCTCCTGCGGCAGGCGCAATTCCGCTGGGACTTCATCTCGGCCAACAATGGCATGGGCTTCCACTCGCCCCAGGAGTCGATGCGGCTGCTCGGCGAAGCGGCCAACCTGGCCCAGCAGGCCCGAATCGGGGCCGGCAGGCTGCTGGCCCGCCAGGGCGTCATGCAGCCCGTGACCTATCCCGACGTCTCCACGCGGGAAAAGGCTTGGGAAGTGACTCAGGGCTTCGTCCAGGGCCAGGGCGTCAAGCTCCTGCCATAGCCTCTTGCGACGACCGTGAGTGAATTCCGCCGTCGGGTGTCTCGTAGAGGCGGCGCATGCGTCGCCCTCAAGGGGGAAGACAACGCCTCACGGCGTCACTACAAACGGGGATTCGCCTGTTTCCCTTCACAGGAGAGGGCGACGCATGCGCCGCCCCTACGCCCGAAAACCTGCCAGATACTTGCCTGTAAAGCCGCGGACTTTCCGCTTGACTGAGGATAGGCGAAATCGCCAAAATAGACTCCGGATGTGGATATCGCAGGGCGAGCCCGGCGATTGCCCCCTTGAGAAGAGCGGGTGAACGCTCCGTCTGGGACGCAGAGGCAGAGCGGGTGTTGGTCCGGCAGGGGCGTCCATGTACGCGAGAGGCCCCTGGCGGAAAGGGAGCGGATGCGATGGCTGGACGGGAGAAACGAGCGAGAAGCGAAGCGCCGGCGTCGCCCGAGGCAAGGCGACGGTCCGGCCCTCCTTCAATCATCCATAATCCATCATCCTTCATCAATCGCCCCGCCTTCACCCTCATCGAGTTGCTGGTCGTCATATCCATTATCGCGCTGCTGACGGCGATCCTGATTCCAGCACTTGAGCATGCCCGCAAGCAGGCCCGGGCCGTGGCTTGCCAGGCCAACCTGCGGCAATGGGCCGTCTATCTGGCGACGTACGTCGGTGAGAACGACGGGCGTCTGCCCGAACCCCCGATTCGGGACAAGGATGACCCTCGATACAAAGGATGGTGGGGATGGCTCGATGACTGGGGATGGTCCTGGAATACCGGCGATGTCGACAGGGCCAGAGGCATACGCCGTTGCCCTATGGCCGCCAAGCTGGCAAATCCGACGGGAGAAAGCCCGGCCTCCGCGGCCGGCGCGACCTTTCTGGCCTGGGGCCGATTCTGGCCCGAAGGCGAGGGGCCGTCGTCCGGGTGGAGCCCCTACGGCAGCTACGGCGTCAACAGTTGCCTGGCCCACCATTGGTACGATCCCCGCGAAGAGTTCCGAGCGAAGGTGTGGTCGATGGCCGACGTCGCGGGCGCGGACAAGATACCGGCGATCTTCGACCACCCGTCGCCCGCGGCCTGGACATGGGCGTGGGGCGATCACGGGATAGCGCCTCCCACGGCCGACGCGATTGCCGGCAGATTCGATTCCCAACTCTTTATGTCTCCCTGCATCAATCGCCACGATGGGGGCATCAATGTCCTGTTTCTGGATTGGTCGGTCCGCAAAGTGGGCCTGAAGGAACTCTGGACTCTCAAGTGGACGCGCACGTTCAGCACGGCGGGGCGATGGACCAAGGCTGGCGGCGTGAAGTTGGAGGACTGGCCCGAGTGGTTGAGGGGATTCAAGGACTACTGAGAGGTGGCTCGTGGCGGCGGGACGCCGCGTAGAAGCGTGGAAGCGTGGAAGCGTAGATGCGTAGAAGCGTTAAGAGTAGCGTGTGGCCGCGTGCAAACGCAATGGGCGATGAAGATAGACAGATCGTTAGTCGCAAGTCGTCAATAGGAAATGCCGACGGATTCACGCTGGTCGAGCTGCTGGTGGTGATCTCCATCGTCGTGTTCCTGATGGCGTTGCTGTTGCCGGCCTTGTCGCGGGCGAGGAAGCAGGCGCGGTCTATGGCCTGCCAGGCCAATCTCCGCCAGTGGGGGATCGTCTTCTCGACGTATATGAGCGATCACAATGAGCAACTGAACTGGAGCGCGTGGAGAGACGTCCCCTGGTGGAGGTGGAGCAGAGGGTACTCCGGGAAGTCCAACGATCTTCTCCTGTGCTCTGCGGCCAGGCGATACGAGGTGAACACGAACGATCCGAAATGGAAGGAGAACGAGTCGATGGGATGGGGCGTAGGCAGCACATTCAGCCCCTGGAAGGGGACAGACGATCCCATGGGCGGGATGTTCTACAGTAGCTATGGGTTCAACTCCTATGGGTTCCTTGCCGTCTACCGACCCACCGGCATGGCGCCGCTGAGAGGTGCGACTGCGTCCAGCCATCTGTATCGTGTCGGGGGTTCTCGAACACCGATCCATCTGGATTCCCCGTGGTGGTGTGCCGTCAGCGGAGATTCCCCTCCCGCAAACGAGGGGGATATTACCGGCGGTCCCTCTGTCTGCATGAATCGACACGATGGAGCCATCAATAGCCTGTTCCTCGATTGGTCGGTCCGCAAAGCAGGACTCAAGGAACTCTGGACGCTGCGGTGGTATGTCACATTCGACACCGCGGGACCCTGGACCAAGGCCGGCGGCGTGAAGCCGGAGGACTGGCCGCCGTGGATGCGGGGATTCAGAGACTATTGACGTCGCAGGGCGACATGTGGACGCGTGGAAGCGTGGATGCGTGAAAGGAGGGCGCATGACGGTGCGTGAATGCGATGGACAAACGAATCGTCAATCGTAGATCGTCGGTAGCAGATCGCTGGGTGCGCCCGGCATACGTCGGCGGATTCGACTTCCGATGCGGGCGGACCGTTCGTGCCAGGGGCTCCGCCCCTGAGACCCCGGCATTTTGCGCCTTACGCCAGCAGCATGAGAATCCAGAGCAAGTCCCGGCCGCGACCGTG
>JBDKUU010000218.1:0-2295 GCA_039679525.1 Phycisphaerales bacterium
CCGGGCTTCATCGAAGTGCACATCCAGGGGGCCGGCGGCGCCGACACGCTGGACGCGACGCCGGAGGCCCTCCAGACCATTTCGCGAACCTGCGCCCGTTTCGGCGTGACGAGCTTTCTGGCCACGACCATCTACAGGCCGCGTCAGAAGAATCCCCACCTGAGGCTCGCGGCGGAGTACACAGGCCGAGACCTGGGCGGGGCGCAACTGCTCGGCACTCATCTCGAAGGCCCCTTCATCTCGCCGCACAAGCGAGGCATGATCCAGCCGGACTGCCTGGGCGAGGCGTCGTCCGCCATTCTGGCCGACATCTACACCCTGCTCGGCGACACCCTCAAGATGATGACCGTCGCGCCGGAACTGCCCGGCTGCGACGAAATCATTCGAACGCTGATGGCCAACCGAACGGTCGCTTCGTTCGGCCATTCCAAGGCCACGTACGAGGAGGCGCTGCGAGGCTTCGACATGGGGATCTCGCACGTGACCCACCTGTTCAACGCGATGCCCTCCATGCACCATCGCGACCCGAGCCCGCTGGCGGCGATCTTCGAGCGGCCCAACGTCGTCTGCCAGGTGATCACCGACGGCGTCCACATCCATCCGGCCATGCTGCGGCTCACGTACAAAGCCCTTGGCCCCGAGCGGTTCGTCACCATTACCGACGGCATCCAGGCTCTGGGCCTGCCCGACGGCCGATACGTCTACAACAATTTGGAATACGAGTGCAAGAACGGCACGCCGCGGTACAAAGACGGGACCCTGATCGGGACCGCAGTCACCATGAACGATCTGCTGTGTCGCCTGATGCGGTTCACGCAGTGTCCGCTCTCGGAGGCGATCCGGACGGTGACGGAAAACCCCGCCCGCGCCCTGGGTCTGGAGAAAACGAAGGGCTCCATCGCGTTGGGCTACGACGCCGATCTGGTCGTCCTCGAAAAGGACTTGACCGTGAACATGACCATCGTCGCCGGGAAGATTGTCTATCAACGCCCTGCGTGAACCTGCCCTAAGGCTCGGTGTGCCGTGATCTAGTGAGTGGGTGCCATGGCTATGCCTCGTAGCCATGTCTTGGCTCCGCGTGACAAAACCCATGCTTACGCCAGCGTAAGCATGGCACCCAAACCGAGCATGTCGTCAGAGCGTCCCACAGCCTTTAAGCGATCCAAATGTCTCGGAATGGCCCGACGGATCAAGTGCGAGCCGGGAACATGGTTTCTTCCAGAATCTTGAGCGAACGATCGACGTCGGCGGCGGCGATGCCGTAGTGCGTGACCGCCCGGATGCGTTTCGGGCCGACGCTGAGCATTCGGATTCCCCGATCGTTCAATCGTCTCGTCAGGCCGTCTGCGGTCAAGTCGCCAGCGGCCACGTCGAAGTAGACGATGTCCGTGTAGACGTTGGCGAGATCGATGGCCAGACCGTTGATTCGTGCGATCCCTTTGGCCAGGCGAATCGCGTTGTCGTGGTCTTCTTGAAGCCTGTCGACCATCTTCTCCAGGGCCACGACGCCCGCGGCCGCCAGGACGCCCGCCTGCCTCATGCCGCCACCCAGGACCTTGCGGGTGCGACGGGCCTCCGCGATGAAGGCCTTCGATCCGCAGATCACCGAACCCACCGGCGCGGCCAGTCCCTTGGACAGGCAGAAACTCAGCGAATCCACGGACTTTGTGAACTCCTTCACGTCGACGCCCAAGGCAACGGCTGCGTTGAAGAGCCTCGCTCCATCGAGGTGGACGCTCAAGCCATGACGGCGGGCCAACTCCGCGACCGACGCCATGTACTGCGGCGTCAGGGGCGCCCCGAAGCAGCGATTGTGCGTGTTCTCCAGACAAATCAGCCGCGTCCGCGGGAAATGGACGTTGTCGGGTCGAATTGCGGCCTCGATATCGCCGAGTCGGAGGGTGCCGTCAGGCTGGTTGGGAATCGTGTGGGGATGGATGCCGCCGAGGGCCGCGATCCCGCCGCCCTCGTAAATAAAGGTATGCGACTGGTCGCCCAGGATCGCTTCCTCGCCCCGCCGGCAATGAGTCAGGATCGACGCCAGGTTTCCCATGGTCCCGCTGGCGACCAGCAGAGCCGCCTCTTTGCCGACCCGCTCGGCCGCCACTCGCTCGAGCCGATTGACTGTCGGGTCCTCTCCAAAAACGTCGTCGCCCAGTTCCGCGTGGGCCATCGCCTCGCGCATCTCGTCGGAAGGCAGGGTCACCGTATCGCTGCGCAGATCCACCACTTGCATGATGATACACCTCTATTCCCAGGTTCTTTCGATGGGCCGATCAACTGAAAGAAACACAG
>JBDKUU010000219.1:0-3805 GCA_039679525.1 Phycisphaerales bacterium
TTGCCCATGTGCCTGACGACCCACTCGGCTTGCAGAGCCTGGGTCGCGAAACTCATGTCCATCACGCTGGAGGGATGGCCCTCGGCCGCCGCGAGGTTGATCAGCCGGCCCTCGCCCAGCAAGTAGATGCGTTTCTTGGCGCCCAGAACGTACTCGTCGACGTTGCGGCGAACGCCCTTGTTGACCTTGCTGCTGAGCTTCTCCAGGCCGGGGATGTCGATCTCGACGTTGAAGTGCCCGCTGTTGGCGACCGTGGCCCGGTCTTTCATCACGCGGAAGTGCTCGGGCCGAAGCACGTGCTTGTCGCCCGAGAGCGTCACGAACAGGTCCCCCACCTTCGCGGCCTGGGCCATCGGCATCACCTGGTACCCGTCCATCGCCGCCTCGATCGCCTTGATCGGATCGACCTCGGTGACGATGACGATCGCGCCCAGCCCGCGGGCCCGCATCGCGAAGCCCCGTCCGCACCAGCCGTACCCGGCGACCACCACGTTCTTGCCCGCCATCAGGAAGGACGTCGCGCGAATGATGCCGTCCACGGTGGACTGGCCGGTGCCGTAGCGGTTGTCGAACAGGTGCTTGCTCTTGGCGTCGTTGACCGCGATCACCGGGAACATCAGCTTGCCTTCTCTGTCCATCGCCCGCAGGCGAATGACGCCGGTGGTGGTCTCTTCCATGCTGGCGACGATCCGGTCGGCGTCTTTCTTGCGCTTCATGTGCATCTCGTTGACCAGGTCCGCCCCGTCGTCGAACGTGATCACCGGCTTGTGGTCGATCGCCGCGTTGATGTGCTTGTAGTAGGTCGCCCGGTTCTCGCCGCGGATCGCGTACGTCGGGACCCCGAAGTCCTTCGACAGGGAAGCCGCGACGTCGTCCTGCGTGCTCAGCGGGTTCGAGGCGCACAGCACGATATTGGCCCCGGCGGCCTTCAGAGCCCGCATCAGGTTGGCGGTTTCCGCGGTGACATGCAGGCACGCCGAGACGTTCATCCCCTTGAGGGGCTTCTGCTTGGCGAACCGTTCGCGAATCGCCGCCAGGACGGGCATGTCGTTGTCCGCCCACAGAATTCTCCGTTTCCCCTCGGACGCCAACGACAGATCGGCCACATCATATTTCATTCATAACTCCTTTCAAAAGTCCAGCCAAACACGAAATTCTACGACAGACGCCCTCCCCCCGCAACCTTTTCTCTCGGTTTTTGGCCCGAAAATTGCCTTTGCCCCATCCCGGAGCCCCGCCGGCGCCGTCCGGGAGCGGCCCCAATGCCCCCTTCAAAGATATAAGATAGGTAAAGTTGATATTGACTTGAGGCCCATCAATGTCGTATTCTATACTCCAAGGTCGCAAAGTTGGGTCGATGGAGCCACTCGTCTGAGGCCGGCGACGCCTGGCGAGGATGGTGTGGAGCGGTCATATGGGTTCCACGGCCCAAGGAGGACGCCGAGCATTCTGCTGGGCGCACCCGGAGAGTCCACCTGCGGAAAGGAGGTAGGCCAGCCGAGAAAGTGATCTTCCCATCCGTTTTGGGCAGGAGGCGCCCATTCCAACAGGTGTGCACGGGACGCGGAATGCCCAGAGACAAAGCAAAAAATCCTGGGGGGGATCGCTTCGATGCGTGGTCGAAGCTGCTGCACGGCATTTTGACGAAGGAGGACTGTTATGTTGAAACGATGTACGAGTCTTGTCCTGCTGGCTGCGACGCTGGCCCTGGTTCAGGGCGGCGCGCTGTACGGCGCCTGGAATCCCCTCGGCGACCCCGCCCTGATCGGCTGGTGGTCCTGTGACGAGGGCGCCGGCAACGTCGTGGGCGATTCCTCAGCCAACGGCAACGACGGGACTTTCGTGAACGGCGACCCCGTCTGGACGCCCGGCGTCTTCGGCAACGCCATCACCCTGGTGGCCCCGACGCTGGTCGAAGTCCCGGCCATGGGTCTGACCCTGAACGAAGCGACGATGGCCGGCTGGTTCATGCCCTACGGCGTGCAACCTGACTGGGCGGCCATCATCATGCACCGCAATCCGGGCAAGGCCAGCGGCTTCAACCTGCTCGGCGACGGCCAGTTGGCCTACCACTGGAACGACTCGTCGGCGACCTGGAGCTATCGCAGCGGCGCGATCTACTCGTCCTTCGAGTGGACGTTCTGCACCGTGACGGTGGCCCCCGACAAGGCGACGTTCTACATCAACGGCGAGGCCAAGGGCGTCAACAACGTCGTGCACGATCCCGCCGTGTGGGATGGCCCGGTGTGGCTGGGCGGCGATGGCAACGCTCAGTGGGTCGCCCGCAGAATGAACGGCTCGCTGGACGATGTTTCGTTCTTCAGCCGGGCCCTGACGGCCGAAGAAGTGCAAGCCCTGATGCTGGGAACCGCCGGCGCCGCCAAGGCCCAGTGGGAGAACACCGCCAAGGCCGCCGCTCCGACCTTCGTGGCCACGGATGTCGCGGACGGCGTCTATGACATCGGCGAGCTCGGCGGCGAGATCAGCTACGAATTCGTCGTTCAGAGCAATCCCGACGAGACCAATGCCAGCATGTGCCTGATCGGCCGCCGGAACTTCGGCGCGACCCAGGCCGGCATCAAGTACGAGCAGTGGGAGAACACCAAGACCTACGGCGCGACCCTGTTCGGCGTGGTGGATCTTGATTTCGCCGTGCCCACCGCTCCGGGCGTCGCCACCCATCTGACCTTCGTCTCCAGCGAAGCGACGGGCACCACCGCCCTGTACGTCAACGGCATCTACAAGGCCAGCGTCGAAGCCGCCATCACCCTGTCGGGCAAGGTCGGCATCGGCTACTGCATCGATGCCGAGGACGGCAGCGCTTTCATCGATGACTTCGACGGCCAGATTTTCGGCGTGGCGATCTACAATCGCGCTCTGACCCAGGGCGAGATTCGCCTGCATTCCGACGCGTTCGCCCTGCTGGGCCCGCGCGACATCACCACCCCGGGCGACCCGGTCGTCGGCATTCCGAGCGGCCTGCCCTGCGGCGGCGACGCCAACGCGAACTACTCGCCCTGCGGCGAGCTGCCCCCGCTGGTGATCGACAACGACGCCAAGACCAAGTACCTCAATTTCGCCGGCAACTTCGGCCCCAATGAGGTCTCCTCCGGCTTCGTGGTCACCCCGTCCCTGGGCGCCACGATCGTCACCGGCATGACCTTCACCACGGCCAACGACGCCCCCGAGAGAGATCCGATCGGCTTCGAGCTGTACGGCTCCAATGAAAGCGCCGACGGCCCGTTCGAGCTGATCGCCAGCGGCTTCATCATGGACTTCGCGATGCCGACCGCCTGGCCGCGATTCACCATGAACGCCGAGCCGATCACGTTCGAGAACACGGTCGCCTACAGCCACTATCAGGTCCTGTTCACCGCCCTCCGCGATGCCGCCACGGCCAACAGCATGCAGATCGCGGAAGTCGAGCTGATCGGTCTGCCGGAAGTGCCGAAGTTCGAAGAGCCCAACGTCCCCGAAGAGCCGACTACGCCGGAAGAACCGAATGTTCCGGAAACCCCGGCCGTCACGGCGTTCTCTGAGGATTTCGAAGCCTACGCTGCCGGTTCGGCACTGGCCGGCCAGGGCGGCTGGAAGGGTTGGGCGGGTGATGCCGCCGCCGGCGCTCCGGCTTCCGACGCCTTCGCCTTCAGCGGCAAGAACTCGGTCCAGATCCTCGGCAGCTCCGACTTCGTGCATGAGTTCGCCGTCGCCGGCGGCGTTGCGGAATTCTCCGCGATGCAGTACATCCCGTCCGGCGGCACGGGCGAAACGTTCTTCATCCTGATGAACCAGTACAACGACCCCG
>JBDKUU010000220.1:0-3373 GCA_039679525.1 Phycisphaerales bacterium
GGCTTGTCGCCTCCCGCTGGCTGAGCAGATCGTAGTAGACCTTGCCCGAGCACAAGAGGATTCGTTCGGCCTGGACCTGCTCGATCGTGTCGTCGAGCACTTCCTCGAACCCGCTTTCCGACAGGTCCTCCAGAGGCGAGACGGCCTTGGGATGTCGCAACAGGCTCTTGGGTGTCATGATGGCCAGCGGCTTGCGGAAATTGAGCTTCACCTGCCGCCGCAGAGCGTGAAAATACTGAGCGGGGGTGGACAGATTGCAGACCTGGATGTTTTCGCACGCGGCCAATTGGAGATATCGTTCGAGCTTGGCGTTGGAGTGGTCGGGGCCCTGTCCCTCGATCCCGTGCGGCAGCAACAGGACCAGGCCGCTCATTCGACCCCACTTGCACTCGGCCGAAGCGACGTAGTTGTCGACGATCATCTGGGCCCCGTTGGCGAAGTCGCCGAACTGCGCCTCCCAGGCCACGAGGGCATCGGGGGCCGCGAGCGAATAGCCATAGTCGAAGCCCATGGCCGCATATTCGGACAGTGGGCTGTCAAACGCCCGCAGGGGGGCCGGCTGCTCGGCAAGCGTCTGCAAGGCGGTGTAGGGACGGGGCGGATCGCTCTCGGTGTCACACCACGTCAGATGCCTCTGCGAGAACGTGCCGCGGACGGAGTCCTGGCCGCTGAGCCGCACGGGAATGCCTTCGAGCAGCAGGGACCCGAACGCCAGCGCCTCGGCGGACGCCCAATCGACCGGGGCCATCTCTTCAAAGGCCTTATGCCTGCGACCGAGGATGCGGCCCAGCGTCGGATGGACGTGGAACCCCTCGGGCACTGCATTGATGTGCAGTCCGATCCGCTGGAGCGTTGTCTGCGGCACGCCCGTCTCGACCTGTTCGTGCGAGTACTGGTGATCGATCCCGTTCCAGCCCGGGCCCTGGGTTGTGTCGGTGATTGAGATGGGCTGCGTCTTTGCGCGAGCCAGCGCGTCCTTGAGGGCACCCATGCACTTCTCTGTGAAGGCCGTCTGCTCCGACTCGAGAAAGACGCCCGTTTCCGTGCTGCGGCGACCGTAGAGAGTCGCGACGCCGGGATGTTGGGCGATGATCTGGTACATCCGCGGGTGGGTGAAAGCCGGCTCGTCGGCCTCGTTGTGTCCGTATCTGCGGAAGCAGAAGACGTCAAGGATGCAGTCCCTGCCGAAAGTCTGGCGGAACTGAAGAGCCAGATCGGCCGCGTAGACGACGGCCTCGGGATCGTCGCCGTTGACGTGGAAGATCGGGACCGGGAGCATCTTGGCGACGTCTGTCGGGAAGAACGAGGAACGCCCCTCCCGCACCGGTGTGGTGAAGCCGATCTGATTGTTGATGATGATGTGGATCGTGCCGCCCGTGGTGTAGCCTTCGAGATTCGCGAGATTCAGGGTCTCGGCGACGACGCCCTGGCCGCAGAAGGCCGCATCGCCGTGGAGCAGGATGGGCACGATCCGCTTCCGCTGGCGATCGTCCTTGATGTCCTGCAGGGCCCGGGCCTTGCCTTCGACGACCGGGTCCACCGATTCCACGTGGCTGGCGTTGGAGGCCATGCTGATGTGGACCGTGCCGCCGTTGTCGAGGATGTGGTCGGTCTCGTATCCGATGTGGTATTTCACGTCGCCTCCGCCGCCGTACATGCCGGGCTGGAAGCTCTCCTCGAACCGCGAAAAGATCTCCTCCGGCGACATGTGCAGGATCGTGTTGAGGATGGAGAGGCGGCCGCGATGCGTGGTGCCGATGACGAAGTCTTCGATGCCGTACTGCCCGGCGCTGTCGACCAGAAAGTGCAGACAGGGGACGATCGACTCGGATCCTTCGAGAGAAAATCGCTTCTGGCCTACGAACGACTGGTGCAGCATGTGCTCCAAGGCCTCGGTGCGCAGGAGGTCCTGGAGGATGATCCTTTGCTGCCCGGCAGAGAGGGCGGGCTTGTTCCGACTCGACTCCATCTTTTGAATCAGCCACCGCCGCACGTGTTTGTCCTGGATGTGGAGGAACTCGACACCGATGGAGCCGCAATAGGTCTCTTGAAAGGCTGCGAGGATTTCCCGCAATGGCGCCGGCGAAGGCTTCATCGCCCGGCCGGCCGAGAAGGGCGTATCGAGATCCGACTCGGGGATTCCGAACTCCTTCGGAGTCAATCGCTCGTATACGCCCGATCCGTTTCGGTTGAGGTAGTCGTGGGTCGGACCGTAATCGCCGCCGAGCGGGTTGAGCTTGGCGTACAGGTATCCGACGTCGCGATAGGCCCACAGCAGGCTGTCCACGCGGCTCTGGCGATAGGCCATGTCGCTTTCGCCTGGCTGTACCGGCGGGCCGGGCTCCGCGGGAGACGGCGTCTCCATCTGGCGGAAGTAGGCATTCCAGGCGTCGCCGACTGCGGCAGGATTCTGGCTCCATTGGCGATAGAGGTCTTCGATGTACGAGGTGTTGTTCATAGTCTTAGGCAACATAGGACGTAGGGGACGAATCGGACTCATAGGATCTTGCTGCACCCGCGTGGGCGAGAGCCGCCGGGATTTGGTCGGGGCGATCCACGACGATCGCGCCCGCGTCTCGCAGTGCTCTGACCTTGGTCTCGGCGTCGCCTTTGCCGCCGGAGATGATCGCGCCGGCGTGGCCCATCCGCTTCCCCGGCGGGGCGGTGCGGCCGGAGATGAACGCCACGACCGGCTTGCTGACGTGCTCCCGAATGTACGCGGCGGCGTCCTCTTCTTCCTGGCCGCCGATCTCGCCGATGAGCACGACGGCTTCGGTCTGATCGTCGCGTTCGAACATCCCCAACAGATCGACGAAACCCGTCCCGACGATCGGATCGCCGCCGATCCCGACGCAGGTGGACTGGCCCAGGTGGCTCTCCGTCAGGTCGTAGACCACTTCGTAGGTCAGCGTCCCGCTGCGGGAGATCACGCCGACGCCGCCGGGCTCGTGGATGGGGCCGGGCATGATGCCGACTTTGGACTTGCCGGGCGAGATGACGCCGGGGCAGTTCGGGCCGATGAGACGCACGTTCTTGCGTCTTAGCTCGTGATAGAGATCGACCATGTCGAGGACGGGAATGCCTTCGGTGATGCAGACGACGAGTGAAATCCCCGAGCCGGCCGCCTCGCGAACGGCGCCCGAGGCAAAGCGGGCGGGCACGAAGATGATCGAGCACGTCGCCCCGGTCGTCGCGACAGCTTCTTTCATCGTGTCGAACACAGGGATCGCGTCCACTCGCCGGCCGCCTTTGCCTGGCGTGACGCCGGCGACGACCTGAGTTCCGTACTCACGCAACGCTATCCCGTGAAAAGACCCGTCGCGGCCTTTGAAACACTGGACGAAGACTCGTGAGTCTCCAACGATCCGGATGC
>JBDKUU010000221.1:0-3019 GCA_039679525.1 Phycisphaerales bacterium
ATGGCACCCTCGGGCCAATTGCAGGCGCGGTCGAGCAGCCAGACGATCGCCTCGTCGCAAGTCGCTACGCCGAAGGGGAGCACAGGCCCTTCGACGGTCGCAAACTGCGCCGGACGCAGGTCCGCCCGGCCGATGCCGGTCCCCGCGAGGAAATTGCTCAACGCCGACCAGTGAGGGTAGAGATTCGCGGTGTGAATGCTTTCCCACCACCAGGTCATGCCCGTGCCGGCGGCCCCGGTGAAGGCGCCGCTCCAGATCGCCTGGTGCAGGGCGCGAAGGTGCGGGTCGGTGTCGGGCTTCCAGCCTCGCCAATCGGTCCCGTATTCGCTGACGAAGAAAGGCTTGTGGTATTTCTCGAAGAAGCGTGCGCTCTTCTCGGCCATCATCTGGGCCGGGTGTTCTTCATTGTAGGAATGATACTGGGCGAAGTCCATCTCCGGCAGGGCGAAGAGATCGGGACGTTCGCTGCCGCCGGTGAAACTCGATGAGATCAGATGTCGCACAGGGTCGATCGACCGCAGGAGCCGGCCCATCTCGCCGTGCCAGGCGACCACGTCCTCGTGCTTCAGGTACGCGTACTCGTTGTCGATCTCGTTGAAGAACTCCCAGGCGAGGAGATTGGGGAAGGCGGACCACCGTGCCACAATGTACCGCAGACGCTTCGCGTAGAGCTTCTTCGCTTGTTCATTCGTGAAGAAATCGTTTTGCGTCTGGCACGGACCGCCGTTGGCGACGTTGTACGGGTGTCGAGTCCAGAAGTTGTTGCCGCCCCAGTAGTCGGGCTTCACTTCGAAGACGCCGTGATAGTCGAGGCAGAGCATGACGAAGACGCCTCGCCGCTCGGCCTCTTCGAGAACGCGGTCGAGCCGCCAGGCGTTGTCGAGGCGGTAGTGGACTTTGTCGCCCTTGTCCCACTCGATGCCGAAGGCCTGGTGCCACATCCAGAGCCGCATGTAGTTGATCCCGGCCTTCTCGTAGGCCGCGAGCCAATCGTCGTAGTCGTATGTGCCCCGGCGGCCGTGCCAGCAGGCGCACAGGCCGTTGAGGAACAGCGGCGTGCCGTCGCCGAGACTGAAATACCGCTTTTCCTTGGGCTCGACGCGGGCGATGCCGTGACGTTGACCCGCAACCACGTCGATCGAGGCCTCCGCTCGTCCGGCCGGCTTGCCTTCGAGCGTCACCGTCGCGACCAGCGTGTGCCGGCCCGGCTCCAGCGGCAGCCAACGAATGCGCCAAGTCCCTTCTCCCGTGGGCGTAAGGACCTCGCGGCCGCCGTCGAGCCTGCGATCGTAGTCCTGCTGAAAGTACCCGGGCACGCGAAGCGGTTGTCCCGTGGGCTGCGTCACCTCAAGGTCCAACGCAATCGATTCGGGGTCGAAGGGATTGGAGGCTGCGGGGACGCCGGTGACGGAGATCTCGACGCGTTGAAAGGCCTCGACCTTCTCGGCGGGCAGATTCATTCGAAGCGTCCCGCCGGCATCGTCGGCCTTTGCAGAAGCCACGGACGCGAGGGACACTATCAAGGTAACACGGGCAACTTGGCTCATTCTCATATCAACAGTCCTTTCTATCTGGAGGCATGATAACGCCCGGGGCCGGGACTTCAACCACGAGTTGAGAGACAGGATGACGGCGGGTATAATCCCGGCCATGAGCCATCACAGCAGAACAACTCGACGAGTCTTCCTTCACGCCGCTGCGGTCGGGGCGGCGGGGGCGGTTGCCTTTCCGCACATAGTCCCGGCTTCCCTGCTCGGCGGAGAGGGGGCGGTCGCCCCCAGCAACCGCATTGCGCTGGCCCTGATCGGGGCGGGGAACATCAACGGGCAGCACCGCCAGGCGTTTCTGGCGGAGAAGGACGTGCGCCTCGTGGCGGTCTGCGATCCCGTTGCGGAACGCCGGCGGGACTCGTGCCAGCGGATCAATCAGGCCTGCGGGGCTCGCGTGTGTGACGACTATAGCGACTATCGCGACGCGCTGGCCCGGACGGATATCGACGCGGTGTGCATCGGCGTGCCCGACCACTGGCATGCGATTCTGACGATCGAGGCGATGCGGGCCGGCAAGGACGTGTACGTGGAGAAGCCGCTCACGCGGACGATTGCGGAGGGGCGGGCCGTCGTTCAGGCCGCCGCGACATATGGGCGGGTTCTTCAGACAGGCTTGCAGCGACGATCCATGGGCGCGTACCGCCACGCGTGCGAGCTGGTCCGCAACGGCCGGATCGGCCGACTGACGCGCGTGGAGGTGGGCATCCTGAGCATCAATCCCGGCATAGTGGCCGGTCGAAGTTTCCCTGTGGCTCCCGTGCCTGCGGGCTTCGACTACGACATGTGGCTTGGGCCTGCTCCCGCCGTCCCTTTCTGTCCGCAGCGGGTCGCCCGAGGCGACGAGCTTTGTCACTGGTACTATGTCGACGATTACACCGCGGGCTTCATCACGGGCAACGGCGTGCACTTCGTGGACATCGCCCAATGGGGCATCGGGGACTCCATTGCCCCTGTCGAGGTGCACACCCGGTCGGCCGACATCCCCCGCGACGGCTTGATCGATACGCCGATCGCCTGGCAGACGGATGTTCTCTATGAGAACGGCGTGACATTGAGCTACAGCAGCGAGGGCAACCCGCATCCCGACGGCATTCGGTTCATCGGGACGGAGGGCTGGATTCACATCAACGGCGGCGGGGCTCTGACAGCCGACCCTGCGGAGGTCGTGAAATCCGTGATCGGCCCCGGCGAGACTCATCTGCACGCCGGCCCGGAGCACCATCGCGATTTCCTGGATTGCGTCAGGACACGGCAGTCACCGGCCGCCTGCGCCGAGATAGGCCATCGTGCCACGACCACCTGCAACCTGGCGGAGATTTCCGCCCGTGTGGGCCGCAAGGTGACCTGGAATGCGAAGGCCGAGCGGTTCGTCGCAGACGACGAGGCAAGCCGGATGCTCGGACGCGCCGTGCGTTCGCCATGGCGCATCTGATATCTCGATCCGGCCCTGCGTCCCACCGCCGGTTTCG
>JBDKUU010000222.1:0-26634 GCA_039679525.1 Phycisphaerales bacterium
GACCACGACCATGGCCGGCAACTGCCAGCCGTCCACATGGCCCCGCTCGGACACAAGAAGCAACGAAGCCGAGGTGATCAGCAGCTTGTCCGCCAGCGGGTCGAGGAATGTGCCCAGTTTGGTAATCTGGCCGCGATGGCGGGCCAGGTAGCCATCGACTGCGTCGCTGATCGCCATGAGGAAGAACAACACGACCGCGATATGCCTCACGAGGACTCGAGCAGCCTCGCTGAACTGGGGATCGTGGGTGTTGAGCATGCAGCCCACGAACGGCGCGATCAACAGAATTCGCGCAATCGTGATCCGGGTCGGCCAGCTCAGCCGCGAGGGATCGGCCCGCCCCACCCGGCTCAGCAGGCCCCGCAGCCCTTTGCCCTGGAGATCGTAGTCCATCTCGAACTCCGTCCATCGCTCGTCGTTGCATCCGTCGCAAGGCTCGTTATACTAAAGCAGGCTACGCGGGCTGACAATAGGGAGTTCTCCCCTGCTTCCCGGCGGGCCGGAACATCCGAACAGGCGGAGCACGTACTCATGAACGCAAGGACACGGCTGGCGCGGGCTTATTACGATCTGTCGGTGATGCTGGATGCAGGGGTGCCGATCATGCGTTCTCTCGACATCGTGATCGAGGGACGCAAAGGGTACTTCAAGCGCGTGCTCTCCCAGGTTCGCGAATCGGTGTCCAAAGGCGCCGGCCTGTCTGAGTCGATGGCGAAGCATCGGCACGTGTTCCCGACCCTGGACCGGATGCTCATCGAGGCCGCGGAGAACTCCGGCTCCCTGGGCCTGTCGTTCCAGATGCTCTCGGAATGGCACGAATTCGTTCAGAGGCTCGTGTCGCGAATTCTCATGGGACTGGCGTACCCGTTCCTGATCCTGCACGCCGCGGCGTTCATATTCCCCCTGCCCCGACTGATCTTCGGCCAGATCGGCATCGGCCAGTACGCGCTCTCCGTCGTCTCGGTGATCATCTGGCTGTACATCCTGCTGGCGATCATCGCGATCCGGGTGTATCGGCCGGAGACGACGCGCCTCCTCCGATTGCCTCTGGATTACGTGGTCATTCGCATCCCGCTCCTCGGAGCGGCGGTCTACCAACTTTCGATCAGTCGTTTCGCCAAGGCGTTCGGCATGCTCTACAAGGCGGGTCTTCCGATCGTGGAGAGCATCGAGCGGGCCACCCGGGCGGTCGGCAACGAGGCCGTCGCGGGACTCTTTCAGGGCTCGGTCGCGAGCGTTCGCAGCGGCGGCATGGCCTGGGAAGGCCTTTCTCGCCGCCTGCCCAACGAATACCGAAGTCTCTGGCAGATCGGAGAGGAGTCCGGCGAGCTGGACAAGACCGTCGACAAGATCAGTCAGATCTCGTCCGACCGGGCAGACCTGTACTTCCGCGAGTTCGCGAGATGGTTCCCGATCCTGATTTACTTCGGCATCATGGCCGTGATGGCCTACATGATCTTCACGCTGTTCGCCCAGGCGTACAGCCAGGTCCTCACGTTCTGATCCCGGCCGTCGTCCGAAGCCGGCCCGAGGACCCCCGGCAGCCGCCGTTCAGTCGACTTTTTTCCACGGTGCGGATTTTATGCCGCTATCGACTTGATGTTCATTCGAGCGTTGATACAATTCATCCGATTTGATAAAGGCTGATTGATGGCTGTTTTGAATGTCAATATAGATCATGTGGCGACGATCCGCCAGGCCAGACGCACAGACGAGCCGGACCCCGCATGGGCGGCCGTGGAGTGCGAATTGGCCGGGGCCAACGGGATCACCGTGCACCTGCGCCAGGACCGGCGGCACATCAACGACCGCGACGTCCGCGTGCTCAAGGAGACCGTCGCCTGCAAGCTCAATCTGGAGATGTCCCTGGCCGAGCCGATCGTCAAGATCGCCGAGCAGACCGTGCCGGACCAGGTGACGCTGGTGCCCGAGAACCGGGCCGAACTGACGACCGAGGGCGGCTTGGATTGCGCCCAGTTCAAGCGACGACTGGCCGAGGTGGTCAAGCGGATGCACAAGAAAGGCATCGCGGTCAGCGCGTTCATCACGCCCGACCGGGACCAGATCGCCGCCTCGGCCGAGACCGGCTGCGACGCGGTCGAACTCCACACCGGCATGTACGCCAACGCCAGGACCGAGAAGGCCGCGAAGAGGCAGGTCGTCGAGTTGGAGGCCGGACGCGATTTCGCCCTGGAGAACGGCTTGATCGTCCACGCCGGGCACGGATTGACCTATCGCAACCTCGGGCCGGTCGCCCGCATCGAGGGCCTGTGCGAATTCAACATCGGGCACAGCATCATCTCGCGGGCGGTGCTGGTCGGTCTGCGGCAGGCCACGCGGGAGATGATCGAGCTGATCGACAAGCATGGGCCAGGGCGCGCCTGGGGCTGAGTCTGGTCGAGAAAGAAATCCGAAATCCGAAATCCGAAACCCGAAACCCGAAATTCGAAACAAATCCAAATGAAGCAATTTCAAATGACGGAAACGCTGTCGCGAGTCGCGGGCCCGTTTCGAACATTTGGATTTCGGTCATTCGTGCTTGTTTCGGATTTCGAATTTCGTGCTTAATGCTCCCTTGGCGGGATTCCATAATCATTAATTGACTTTTAGGGGTATCAGGAGACGCGGAATGTTTACAGGGGCCATGGTGGCGATCGTCACACCCTTCCATGACGGCAACGTCGACTTCGAAACGCTCGACGAGTTGGTCGATTTCCAGTTGGACAACGGCATCGACGCGATCGTCCCGGTGGGAACGACGGGCGAATGCCCGACCCTCAGCCATGAGGAGCACAAGGCGGTCATCGAGCGAGTCGTCAAGCGAGCCGCCGGCGCCACGCGGGTGATCGCCGGGGCGGGGTCCAACAGCACCGCCGAGGCCATCGAGCTGACCGCCTACGCCAAGAAGATCGGCGCCGACGCCACGCTCCAGGTGTGCCCCTACTACAACAAGCCCACGCAGGAAGGTTTCTTCCAGCACTTCAAGGCAATCGCCGAGGAAGTCGATCTGCCGATCGTGCTGTACAACATCCCCGGCCGCTGCGGCGCGGGTCTGACCCCCGAGACCGTCGCCCGGCTCAATGAGCTCGACAACATCGTCGGGATCAAGGAAGCCACAGGCAGTCTCGATCAGGCCAGCGAAATCGCCATGCGGTGCGACATCACGATCCTCTCCGGCGACGACTCTCTCACCCTGCCCCTGGCCTCCGTGGGCGGCCAAGGCGTCATCAGCGTCGTCGCGAACGTCGTGCCCGCGGACGTCAAGGCCATGACCGACCTGATCCTCGAAGGCGACCTGGTCAAGGCCCGCCAGTGGCATCGCAAGCTCTTCGCCCTGAGCAAGAACATGCTGACGCTGGCGACCAACCCGATCCCGATCAAGGCCGCGATGGCCATGCTGGACATGTGCTCCGACGAGCTTCGGCTGCCCATGACCTCGCTGGAGCCCAACAAGAAGACCGCCCTCAAGCAGACCCTGACCGACTACGGCTTGCTGAGCTGAGTCTCGCAATAAGCTGAAAAACAAGCCGCTCGGGCGCATCGCACATCGCTGCACCCGAGCGGCTTTTGTGTTGGAGAAGAGGGGACATTCTGCTTTTTCGCCTTCCGGTGGGAAAGTAGAATGTCCCCTTTTCGATTCCGAGCGGCTTCTTTTTCTTTCCCGATTCGCTACAGTTTCGCCAGCGGTCTGGATTTCGCAGACTTCTGCGATTGCTCGACCTGGCAGACATCGAGCGTTTTCAGGCCCGGCAGCGACGCCTTCAAACCAGTCAGCGTCTGGTCGCCGATCACAGCAGTCGAACGAATCTCGATGGAATCGAGCGTCTTGCACGAGGAGAGAGCTGCGATGCCCTGCTCGGTGATTCCGCTGTTGTAGATCTGCAGAGCGCGGAGCCTGGGCATGGCAGGCAGAGGCAGCAATCCCTGGTCGGTCAGACGAGGTCCGCCCTTGAGAGCCAGCACCTCGAGATTTGTCAGCGAGGCCAAAGTCGCCACACCGGCGTCCGGGCTCCAGGCGTTCCCGACGCCGAGAGCCTTGAGCTTGGGCATCGAACTCAGATACGTCATGCTGCGATCCGTGATCCGATCCAGCCAGGGCACGCACAGCCGTTCGAGCGACGGGCTCTGGGCCAGGTAACGAAGGGACTCCTCGGTGACGTTCGGGCTCTCGAGCCAAAGCACCTTCAGCGAAGGCATCGAGGCCAGGATCTGAACGCCCCGGTCGGTGAACGGACCGGCCAGCCGCAGGTGACGCAGCCTGGGCAGCGTGGCGAGGGCCTTGAGCCCATTGTCCGTCATCATCGCGGTGCCGTTCAGATGGAGCACCTGCATGTTGCGGAGCTTGGCGATCGAGGCCAGTCCGGCGTCGGTCAGCTTCGGAGCGACGATCTCCATCTCATTGACCGACTGAAGCGTCGCGATGCCCGCCATCTCGTCATCCGTCAGGCCGTATGGCGTGCAGATGTGCTCCAGCTTGGTCAGAGTTCGAAGCGTCGCCCAGCCCGTGCCGCTGAAACGTGCTGAAACCGGGCAGAAATGCGTGATCCCTGTGAGCCGGGCGATGTACGGCAGGAACGCATCGTCCACCTGGAGCGGATCGAGGAAATCCAGGTCCTGCACATCGTCCGGCTTGAGGGAACTGAGACAATCGAAACACTGCCGGCGAGTCACGCCCTCGCCGCCCAGGTGCAGGCACGCGCATTGGCCGGCCGGAATGACCACATCGCCGCGAGCCTCCCCCAGATAACGTGATGGTGCGAAGACGTAGCCCGGATGGAATTCCCGCGAAATCTCGGGTTTGACGTAGCGGTCCTCAATCAGCGAGACCTGGCCGATCGCCTGGTCTTTGGGGAAATGCAGAACCCGCTGGGGCAGGCTCATTCCCGAGCTGAATCCGCCGCCGGGATCCGCCATCGCCGCCTGCGACGCCAACGCAACCACAACTACCGCCCATGTCGCCTTTCGATTCATCGTGCTTCTCCCTTCGTCGCCGCGTATCCCCTGTTGTCAATTCGACTCATGCTTCAGTTGAGCGTGAGCCACGCGTCATCCTGTTTGACCTCGAACGAATCCATGTGCGTCTGCACTTCGATGCGGTACGGCCCGCCGGGCGTCCCTTGTCCGTAACCCGCCCCGCCGTAGCCAACTGTCTTGGGTACTCGCCACGAGTACGCAGCGACGCCTCACTGAGGCACCAATTGGGCAGACAGAATCTCCCGCTGGCCGCCGTCGAGAACCCGGGCGAACGGCGCAGGCACCTTCTGATCGTTCTTCGTGACGATGGCGCTGTATCGCTCGCCTGCCCGGCCCTCCAGGTCGACGCGGACCTGGACGTCGGGACTGTAGGCGAACCGCCGGAACATCCCTCTGGCCTGGAACGGCGGACCGATCTTGATCGCAGTCGTCTGGCCGGGCTTGATCTCGAAGCTTTCAAGTTCGCCGGGCCTGGTCAACTTGAACGCCCAGCGATTGCCCTGCTCGACCTCCGTCAGATCCATCGACCGCAGGTAATATCTGCCGGCGGGCAATCGCCACGTCGGATTCACGCCGTTTACCTCTTGGGGCCCCGCGTCCGACCAGAACCTGGCGGCGATTTCCTTGCCCCCGAAATCCAGCGTGCCGAACGCCGGCTCCGCCCGACGAAACTCGATGATGCTGCCATCCTCGGACACCTCGATGCCATAGTACCGGCCCTCCAGATTGATCACCTTGCTCAGGGGCATGGCCACGGAGATGTCCCGCCGGCCGCCGCCGGGCATGTCCTCGAAACTGGCGCAGTCGAACGCGATCACGTCGGAGTTCGGATCCAACTCGCCCCGAGCCGGCGGCTTGAACATCTCGTTGAATCGCCCATCATAGTCGGTATCGACCAGCGTGACCCGACGGGTCTTGCCCTCCAGGACGACGGTCCCGTCGCGGTAGAACGCCGGGTAGAAGGTCAGCCACTTGCCGTCGGTGCACTGCGGATAGAACGCGTCTCCCCCCGGTCGCGAACTGCCCTGCTTTAGATACACGGGGCCAAACTCATAGGACGCACAGTACGAGAGAAGCTGATTCCTCTTGCCAATGTAGGGTCTCTCGTCCGACCACAGGCCGTCGCCGTCGAGGTCCAGAATGAGCATCACCTCTTCTGGCGGACGCGTCGACCGATAGGTGATTCCCTGGATCTCCCCGCCCCCCACGCGAACCGAGAAGTACACCGGCTCGCGGGGCGCATCGGACGGAGTCTCCTGAATCCCCGGCGGTCTCATCGTCGTCGTGTCCTGCCGCTGGAATCCCAGCCACGAACCCGGGTGGAATTGAAAAGGAGGCACAAGCTTCAACTCGGCCCTGGCCACCAGCTGTCCGGCCGACTCCGACGGTTGCGGCGTCTGAAACTCCTTTGCGCCAGCCTCCCGCCTCAGTCTCGTGACGGTTTCATATGGCGATTCCTTGGCTCGATCGGCTGCCGACCCGGCCATCGGAAACAGCAGCACGATAGCGATGAACGTGCGGCACTCGAGCAAACTCGCGTCTTTCATCGCGTCATCTCCTTCGCCGTGCCAAACACGGATTCCGCACCCCCGGTCACCCGCTCCGCAACCAACGACCGAGGTCTATCTCCAGTCACATCATGCGGCTATCGGGCGATCGGCTGCTCGACGGGAACGCGGACCCTTGCACGGGCTCGGCCGGCCGGAACTCGATCGTCCCGCCGTCCTCGGCGACTTCGACTCCGTAGCACCGGCCCGCGATTCGAACCAGCTTGCCCAGGGGCAGAACCTCCGGCCCCTCCCACGGCTTTTGCATGAACTGCGAATCGCCGCTGAAGTCGATCGCCAGCAGGTCGCCGCCGCAATGCCGGCCGTTCACAGGCGTCGGCGAGAACACCTCGTTGAACCGCCCGTCGAAATCGGAGTCGATCAGGCCGACCCGGTACGTCCTGCCGTCGAGAACGACCGTGCCGTCGCGATAGAACGCCGGGCAGAACGTCAGCCACTGCCCGTTCGAGCACTGCGCGTAGAGCGAGTCGCCGCAGGGCTCGGTCGCCCCCTGCCGCAGGTACACGGGGCCGAACTCGTAGGTCGCCGTCGCCGCGAAAGCCCACAGCCTTCTGCCCACGTACGTCTTCTCGTCGGACCAGAGGCCGTCGTCGTCCGTATCGAGCACGAGCATGACTTCGCCCGGCGAGCGGATCGAGCGATAGGTGATCCCCTGGATCTCGCGGTCCCCCGCGCGAACCACGAAATACACTGGCTCGCGGGGCGCGTCCGGCGGCGTCTCCAGCGCGTCGGCCGGCTTGACTGTCGTCGTGTCCTGCCGCTGGAAGCCCGTCGATCCCACGGGACTGCCCCGGAATGGCGGCATGAACTTCAACTCGGCCCTGGCGACGACCGCCCCCAGAGAGAAATCGGCCTCCCGATTCGGGTCCACGAATCCGTCGGGCGTCTGAGCCGCCGCCGCTTCCTGCCGCAGTCTCTGGACAATCTCAAAGGGGGTTTCTCCTATTCGAAGCCCCGACTGGCCATCGAAATCGCCCGGCCCGGATTCCAGGGGCGAAGACGTGACGGACGCATCCGAAGGAGTCTGGCCCGGCACGCCCTGCAACGAGGCGGGGTCCGCCGCGTTCGCAACGACGGGTCCATCCCCGCGAGGCCCTGTATACAGTCGAGGATCGGTCTCCGCCTGGGGCCCCGGCAGACCCTGGGAAGGCGGAACGGGGGGGCTTGCGGCGACGTCCTCGCTCAAATCGCCGGCCGCTGCCGTCTGCGTATCCTGTGCAGGTCCGGACCCGGCCGAGAGATCAGGCGTCATATCAGGGCCGGACCCGGCCTCGTGGGAAGTTGCAGACTCGGATACGCGCGTTTCTTGTCCGGTGGGTTTCGTGATGTGCTGATATGTGGCGACAGATCCGATCCCAACGATGATGACCGCCGTGGTCGCTATGGCCGCGATGTTGGCCTTGATAGCCGCCAACGCGCCGGCCGTCCAAACACCCAGGCCGGAGACGGTTCCCGCCGCAGCCGTCGACGTGGCGAAAGACCCGCTGACCAAAGCGATCTTGCCCAGCTCCGTCAGCAGGGCCGGCGGCGCCGCCTCGACTGCGTTATCGCCCAGCAGAAGACCGAGCGCGCCCGCTGCGACGAGAATTCCGCGTCGACGAAGCCCCGCTCGAAGCAGTTCCACCCCCGTCTCGATCCGCCGGGAGACCGTCGCCTGGGAGATGCCCCGAGCCCGCGCGATCTCCCGCGTGGAGCGACCTTCGAGGACGTGAGAGATCAGGATGGTTCGCAGATGGGGATCGAGCAGGTTGAGGCCCTCGTCCACGTACGGCGAGATCTCCCTCCAATCAGTCGTCTCCCCTTCGGGCCGGGCAACCGAGTATTCGGCCTCCCGCCGTCTGCGTGTGGCGTCGCGGCGGACCTGGTCGATGGCCTTGTGAGTCGCCACCCGGTGCAGCCAGCCGGGCAGAGAGCCGGTCACGCTTCCCGCGTCCTTGGCCAACTGCAGGAACGTGTCCTGGGCGATGTCCGATGCCCGGTCGACGTCCGCCAGGACCCGCAGGGCGGCCCCGTAGACCAGCCCTGCGTACCGCCGGATGATCTCGGCGAACGCCTCCGCGTCGCCGCTGTGGACGAATCGGCTCAGCAGGATCGCCTCGGTTTCCGCCATACGCTCTACTCCAAAGGCCCGTCAAACGTCGGTGGTCCGACGTCGACAGACCACAAGCCTCAAGGTCTATTATAAGGCGTATCCCACGGCGGAACGATTCAAGAAAATCCGAGAAACAAGAAAACACGTGCGTCTCCGTGATTGCACGAGCATCGCGAGCCGGTTGCGTTCGCGGCTTGCGTTTTTCGCTTTTCAGGCTTCCAGCAGGAAGGCTTCGCCGCCAAGAGGACCCGTCCGCAGGTCCGGCCGAAACCGGGGCAGACATTCGCGGGCGGCGCCAGAGCTGTGGATCCACGGAATCGCGTGCGAGCTGCCTGGCTTCGGACTTCTGCTGAAAGCCTCTCAAGCGATAAACGCACGCCGCGAATTCGCCAGAACCTCCTCGCGCCGACGGAATCACGAGAACTGTCATGCACCCAAAAAGAAGACCCGCTCAGGCGCGCGGCTGCGACCGGAACTGCTGCACTTCCATGTAGGTTCTGAGCGTGGCGGCGACCATCGCGCTGACCGAGTACCTGGCCCGGATGTGCTCCTGGGCGGTCGTGGCCAGTCGACGGGCGCAGTCGCGGTCGTGCAGCAGGCGTTTGAGAGTCTGGCGAATGCTGGGCTCGCTGTTCGGCTCGAAGGTCAAAGCGGTCTGGTTGGGAATGATCAGATCGTCCACACCGCCGCAGCAGGCGGCGACCGCCGTGCCGACCGCCATCGCCTCCAACACGAAAGCGCTGAATCCGCGGAGCGGCTGAGGCTGGACGAAGATATCCCCCGCCGCCACGACGGACCGCCAGGGGTTCAGGACCGGCACGATCGTGACGACGTCCGACAATCCCTGGGTCACCAGGAGCCTGCGAAGGGCGTGCTCCGCGGGTCCGACTCCCATGATGACCATCATGAATTCGCGGCTGTCCGTCCGCAACGCCTTGATCGCCTGGAAGAGATTCGTGAAATCCGACACGCGGCGAAGCGGATGGGCCACGACGATGCTCGGCAGCCGCGACGGGTTCGAGAAACACATCATGTCGGTGTCCACGAAGCTGCCCATGTGAATCTGGGCGATCCGATCGGCAAATCGGGGCAGAGCCTTGGTCGCGTAAACGCCGACGCTTTTGGCCGGAACCACGATTTTGCCGCAGCGATGCGAGGAGATGGGCAGCCGGTGCACCTGCCCGGCCAGGGAGTTGATCATGAGCACGTACGGCAGGCCCAACTGGCGGGCCAGCCGACGGGTCAGGCACGCCCGGCTCTCGCACAGGCAGTGCAGAATGGTGGGCCGAAACCGCTCCAACTGCGCGGCCAGCCGATCCACGCCCACGTATTCCATCAAGGGAAGCTGCAGAAGCGGATGCGTGAACAGGGCCGCCGGCGCGGGCGTCACCCATTCGGTGTCGAATCCCGGCGGGCAGACCAGGGCGATGGGGATCGATTCATCCGCCATGCCGACGAGCAGCCGCCGCAGGAACGTCACATGTTCCGTGAGGTTCCTGGCCGAGACGATCAGAGCCGGACGCAGCGACCGGCGCATGGTCGCGCCTTCCGATGCGGTTTCATCGTTCATGATGTCCAGTTCAGTCTGCATTCTGCTCCACCGGCCGTCCGATACCCGGATAACCGGGGGTATTTTACTCCCAAGTCCGGGTTTGGACCATGCAAAAAAGAGGCCGGCGCCGCGTTCATCGGCTGATTTGTAATTTGGCTTTGCGACAAGTCGGACAACGGCTATAGTGGGCTGCAATCGCAGTCTGGCGGCCGGCGGAAATCGATCTGGATGTGCGACGGAATCCTATTTCCCGCCGGGCGACCGGAGAATGAGGGGATGCAAAACATGGGGAGATTGATCGTAGCAGCCAACCGTCTGCCGGTCAGCATGTCCAGGCACGAGGGGCGATTTCGCGCCGCCCCCAGCCCCGGCGGCTTGGCGGCGGCCTTGGCCTCCTTGCCGGAATCGCTTCAGCGGGTATGGGTCGGATGGCCGGGGGTGTCCGAAGAATCCCTGCAGGATCGCGACAAAGAACAGATTCGCACGGAATTGAGCAACACAGGTTGCGTGCCCGTGTTCCTCTCTCAGCAGCAGATCGATCAATACTATCTGGGATTCTGCAACAAGACGATCTGGCCGCTGTTTCATTACTTCCCGATACGGACCACGTTCGAGCAGGACTTCTGGGCCTCGTACAAAGAGGTGAACAGCCTGTTCTGCGATGAGCTGATGAAAGTCGTCGAGCCGGGCGACTCGGTGTGGGTCCACGATTTCCAGTTGATGCTGCTGCCCCAGATGCTGCGGGAACGAAGCGCCGATCTGTCCATCGGCTACTTCCTGCACATCCCCTGGCCGTCGTCGGAACTGTTCCGGCTGCTCCCCTGGCGCGAGGAGATCCTCCAGGGACTGCTCGGAGCCGATCTGATCGGTTTTCACACATATGATTACGTCCGCCACTTTCTCAGCAGCGTCGCTCGAATCATCGGCCTGGAGCACTCCATGGGCGAAATCGCCGTGCAGAACCGCATCGTCAAGGTCGACGACTATCCTCTGGGCGTCGACTTCGAAAAGCACGCCGGCGCCGCCGGCGACGAGGAGGTGAAGACCGAGATCGAGACGATCCGCAACACAGTCGGAAACCGGCGGATCATCCTGTCGATCGATCGGCTCGACTACACCAAGGGCATCGTGGAACGCCTGGAGGCGTTCAAGTGGTTTCTCACGACCTGGCCCGAGTACGAGGGCAAAGTCACCCTGATCATCGTGGCGGTCCCCTCCCGCACGGGAATCGAGGACTATCAACTGCTCCGCGAGCGGCTGGAGCAGCTCGTCGGCCGGGTCAATGGAGAACACGGAGCCATCGGTTACATGCCCGTCTGGTATCTCTATCGCTCCATGCCCTTCAAAACGCTGACGGCTCTGTACAGCGCGGCCGACGTGTGCCTGGTCACGCCGTTGCGGGATGGCATGAACCTCATCGCCAAGGAGTTCGTGGCGACCAAGGCCGATGGGCACGGCGTCCTGATCCTGAGCGAAATGACCGGCGCTGCGGGCGAATTGGGCGAGGCGATCATCGTCAACGTCAACGATATGCAGGCCGTGGGGCAGGCCATCAAGGATGCCCTGGAAATGCCGGAGTCGGAACAGGTCGAACGCAACCGGATCATGCAGCAGAGGCTGCGGCAATACGACGTAAGACGCTGGGCCAATGACTTCATTCACGCACTGGCCGAGATCAGGACCAAGCAACAGCGACTGGCCTCGCACAAACTCTCAAAGGAAGATGTGGACACGATGTGCGATCGATACGCGGCCACCCGGCGCAGGCTTCTGCTGTTGGACTACGACGGCACGCTCATCAGCTTCAAGGGCCGTCCGGGTCAGGCCGGGCCCGATTCAGAAGTCCTGGAGTTGCTGAGGCTGTTGATTGCGGATCGGAGAAACCACGTCGCCATCGTCAGCGGACGGGACAGGAGCTCGCTCGATCGCTGGCTCGGCGAGCTGGACCTCTCGATCGTGGCCGAGCACGGAGGCTGGATCCGACTGCGGGGACACGGCTGGCAGAACACCCAGCCGCTGAACGAAGAATGGAAACACGGCATCCGGCCGATCCTGGAGCTCTACCGCGACCGCACCCCGGGTTCGCTCGTCGAGGAAAAGGACTTCTCCCTGGTCTGGCACTATCGTCGAGCGGACCCCGCGCTGGCCGCGGTCCGCATGCAGGAGCTTCGCGGGGCGCTGGCGAGCCTGACGGAGAACGTCGACGTGGGGCTCTTCGAAGGCAACAGGATCCTCGAGATCCGCCGGTACGGCATCAGCAAGGGAAACGCCGCCAAAGCCCTGATGTCGGCCGAACCCTGGGACTTCGTGCTGGCCCTGGGGGACGACTACACGGACGAGGAGATGTTCGCCGCCCTGCCGGAGAATGCGTACTCGATCAAGGTGGGCCAGGGCGCCTCCAGGGCCCGATTCAACGTGGACACCGTGCGAAACGTGCGGCAGTTGCTCAAGAGGCTGGCCGACCTCTCCTCCGAAACCGCCGCCCGACAGCCTGCGTCCGTAGACGCCTGACAATTCCGCGCGCTCGGACCCTCGCTTCATCGTCGCTATGATTGTCGTTTGTCGCCCAGTTTCTCTGCGAGATCCGCCAAACGGTACTCGATCTCCAGCAGCTTCTCCTGGCTCTTGAACTGCCCGCGATAGAGCACGCCCAGGATCGTGCACAGGCCGATCGTGTTGAGCAGGAAGAACCAGATGAGGCCCAACTGCGTGCCCAGTTCCGCCCGGCTCTCCTCGTGCGAGATCGGCACCACGAACACGAACATCATCGTCACGAGATAGCAGAAACCCATGGTCAGGCTCGTCGCGACGATCCAGGGACGGTGGGTCCGGCGAATCGTGCCCGAGATCGCCTTCTTATCACGCAATGGTCAGGTCTCCATCGTGCTCTCCCATTATAGTCGCGCAGAGCAGGTCCGAGGTTCATGGCCGTGATTCGGAAATCACAAAACCCGGATGACTCGGTGTGCACGGCACACCCTACACGGGCTGGGCCTGTGTGACCTGTTTGATCAGCTCATTGAGCAGGGCGTCCATCTTCGGGTCGGCTTCTTTTTCCTCGGCGATCTTGGTGCAGGCGTGCATGACCGTCGTATGGTCCCGGCCGCCGAGGTGGCCGCCGATCTCCTCCAGGCTGTGCTTGGTCAGCGTCCGGGCCAGGTACATGCAGATCTGTCGGGGCGTCGTGATGCTCTGGCTGCGGCGTTTGCTCTGGAGATCCGTGAGACGCACGTCGAAGTGACGCGTGACCACGTCGATGATGTCCGTGATGCTGATGTGCCGGGCCGCCAGCTTGATCTGGCCTTCCAACGCCCGCTGCGCCAGCTCCAGCGTCACCGGCTCTTTCGACGTCACGGCCAGCGCGTAAATCGTCGTCAGGGCCCCTTCCAGCTCGCGGATGTTGGCCTGGACCTGCCTGGCGATATACTCGGCGATCTCCTCGCCGATCGGCAGGTCTCGAAGGTGCGCCTTCTTCTGCACGATCGCGACCCGGGTCTCGTAGCTCGGCGGGTCGATCCTCGCGACCAGGCCCCAGTTGAAGCGGCTGATGAGCCGGTCCTCCAACGAGGGGATCTCGGTCGGCGGGCTGTCGGCCGTGAGGATGATCTGCCGGCCGTTGTTGTAGAGCGCGTTGAAGGTGTGGAAAAACTCTTCCTGGCTCTGCTCCCGCTCGCGGAGGAACTGGATGTCGTCGATGATCAGGGCGTCCACCGTGCGGAACTGGCTGTGGAAGCTCGTCAGGTTGCCCTGCTCGATGGCCCGAATGAAGCGGTTGACGAAGTCCTCGCAACTGAGAAGCTGAATCACGATCCCCGGCGCCCGCCGGCTGGCTTCGTGGCAGACGGCGTGGAGCAGGTGGGTCTTGCCCAGGCCGGAATTGCCGTACAGAAACAGCGGATTGTAGGTGTTCCCCAGCGACTGGCTGACCGCGACGCAACTGGCGTGGGCCAGGCGATTGCTCGGCCCGACGACGAAATTGTCGAAGGTGTAGTCGGGATGGAGGGCCGGACCTGCAATGGACAGGATCGGCTGCGGAGCCCCCTCGCTCCCGTGGATGCCGAACTCCACGGTGACCAGGTGACCCGTAATCTGCTGGGCCGCTCGCGTGAAGACGGATCGGCAGTTCCCTTCCATGAACCGCACGCTCGCGTCGTCCGGACAGCCGATGTGGATCGAGCCCCCGTCAAAACTGAGGACCCGCAACTGCTCGAACCATTTGCGAGCGTTTGCGGGGTCCAGAGCCCGGGCCCGTTCGACGATATCGGCGAAGATGTTCTCCACATCAGGAGCGGACAAAGCGATTCTCCTTCCAGGCAGCACCAACCCTTGTTGTCACTCGAGACCGCCCCACACTCCTTTTGGCCCTGCCAACGGGGGGCAAAACCGGAAGTGACTATCTACCAGAACGCGGGCCGATTGTCAAAAGAATACACCTCTTCGAGAAAGCACGAAACTCGAAATCCGAATGTCGAAACAAGCACGAATGACCAAAACCCAAATCTCAAAACGGCTCGCGCGACTTCGCGACAGCGTTTCGATCATTTGGATTTCGTGCTTTGGATTTGTTTCGGATTTCGAGTGTCGAATTTCGGATTTTCAAGCTTCGTGCTCTCTCCAGCGGGAATTCCCCGGCCGAACCTTGCATTTTCACGGGATTTCGGTACCATCACATCAAAACTCTTTGCACAGGATACTCCCATGGGTCTATTCTCCAAGACTGCGGAATACTTGAAGGAACGGCTGGGCAAGACGCGAGCCAAGATCAGTCAGTCGCTCACGTCGGTGCTCAGCTTCGGCCGCAAGATCGACGACGATCTGCTCAACGAGTTGGAAGAGACCTTGATCGGCGACGACATCGGCGTCGAGACCACCGAGAAGCTGATTTCCGAGCTGCGCGAGGCCTACAAGGCCCGAAAGATCTCCAAGTCCGAGGAAGTGATCCCGTTCCTGAAGGAGACGATCAAGAACTATTGGCCGCACCAGGACCGCCAGCTTCGCACGGCCGCCAGTGGGCCGACGGTGATCCTCGTGGCCGGCGTCAACGGCACGGGCAAGACCACCAGCATCGCCAAGCTCGCTTACACGTTCCATCGCAGCGGCAAGAAGGTCATCGTCGCGGCCTGCGACACGTTCCGCGCCGCCGCGGTCGAGCAGCTCAGCATCTGGGCCGACCGCATCGGCGTGCAGATCGTCAAGCACCAGGCCGGCAGCGATCCCGCAGCCGTCGCCTTCGACGCCTGCGAAGCCGCCCTGGCCCGCAATGCGGACATCCTGATCCTCGACACCGCCGGCCGGCTCCACATCAAGAAGGACCTGATGCTCCAGCTCACGAAGATCCGCGACGTGGTCACCCGCAAGATCCCGGGAGCCCCGAACGAGGTCCTCTTGGTCCTGGACGCCACGACCGGCCAGAACGCGATCTCCCAGGCCACGCTCTTCACCGAGGCGGTGGACGTCACCGGCATCTTCCTGGCCAAGCTCGACGGCACCGCCCGCGGCGGCATCGTGATCGCGATCAAGGACAAGCTCGACATCCCGGTGAAATTCGTCGGCCTGGGCGAAAAGCCCGAGGACATCGCCGAGTTCGACCCGGCCAACTTCGTCGAAGCCCTCTTCGGCCCCAACGGCAAGGGAGCACAATAGCAGGGTCGGATAGAGTCTGGGCGGCATCGCCAAATCCGCAGGACCTAATGATGGTTCTTGTCCGGCGAAGTCTTCTCACGGACGCGCAAGCAGCATAGCGTCGTTCCAATTGGGGGCCTGCCCCCAGTCCTCCGGTATTTTGCGCTTTGGGCCAATAGCGTGGTGGATGAGAGCCGCCGACATAAGAGGATATTGCATGCGCTCATACGACGTCCGGCCGCGTAAGCGAACGCTTCGCGTACGCATTCAACCCGAGGACGCAACATGATAAACTCACACGCACGACCGCTTCGAACCTTCCGTTTCGGCGACGCCGTGAATCATCGAAACGTTGCCAAGAACCTTGCAAAACACAAATCGAATTGTAATCTGCAGGAACGAGGCGGATCGGATTCCGGATCTCGCAGTGTCGGACCAGATCTGCCTGCCGCAATCTCAGGAGTCGCAGCCATGGCGTCAAGACGAATGAGCCTGTCAAACCTTTACGTTCTCCTTATCGCGGCCGGGTTGTGCACGCAGTCCGCGACAGCCGGTCCCCCCTATGAGGATGGCAAGCACTTTCCGCCGTTCGTCTGGCCGTCGCAGCCGCCGGCGGATTGCCCGTTCGAGGCGTCCAGGGACATCGTCGGCGTCGCCTTCACCGGCGTCCACAGCGACTATTACGTCGCCGACACGTGGTATCCGAGCTGGGCGTCCGATGGGAACCTGTACTCGCCGTGGACGGATGGCTCGGCTCCGCGAGAGGATGGGACTCGCGAGAACTCCAACAGCGGCGTGGGCCCCGAAGCGACGACGGGACAAGCCGTGCTGATCGGCGACGACCCGCTGAATCTCAAAATCGTCAGTCTGGGCCTGTTCAAAGGCGACGCCTCCCCCTACCGCGGCCGCTATCCTTGCGGCAGCCTCGTCCACAACGGCGTCTGGTACTACGGCACGTACTGCCTGGCCCCCGACGGCCTCGTCCGCTACGGCGATCAAGCCTTCAATTGGCCCTGGCTGGGACCCTTCGTGGGCTTCCGCACCTCGACCGACTTCGGAAAGACCTGGACCGACACGCCGCACACGCCGGCCAAGCCCCTCTTCGGCGAGACCGGCATGTGGGGCTATCCCGTCAAGATCGGCTCCCCCCATTTCGTGGACTTCGGCAAGAACATGGAGCGCTCGCCGGACGGCAAGGCGTACCTCGTCGCCCACGGGGCCCCCGAGCCCGACCCGAAGCCCCGCTTCGGCAACTTGAGTTGGATCAGCGGCGACCAGATCTACCTGCTCCGCGTCACGCCGAGCGTCGAGACCATCAACGACGCGAGCAAGTACGAGTTCTTCGCCGGCCGCGACGCCGCGGGCAAACCCCTCTGGACGAGCGACTTCGCAAAGATCCAGCCGCTGATCGACTGGAACAACAACTGCGGCTGCGTCACAGTCACCTACAACGCCCCGCTCAGGCGGTACCTCATGTGCGTAACGGACGGCTGGCCCACTTGCGCCAAGATGAACTCCTACATCCTCGAAGCCGACGAGATCGTCGGCCCCTGGCGGCTCGTGACCTACATGAAGGAGTTCGGCGAGCAAGGCTACTTCCTGAACCTCCCGACGAAGTTCATCAACGACGACGGCCGCACGGCGTGGCTCTGTTACTCCGGCAACTTCGCGAAGGATTGGCGAGGCGAAGTCATGCAAGAAAAGCCCCCCGGCAGCCACTACGGCCTGGTCCTCCAGCAGATCCGACTGCTCGACGAAACCTCCCGACGGACGTACCCCGAGCAACCATGAGCATTCGAGCCCGAGTTGAGGATGCTCTGCTGCTCTGTGATAGAGGCCGCCATGAGGAGGCATTTCTCAATGCCGCAGAGTTCACGTCGCCACCGACCGCAGAGGAAGGGACGGACTGATCCGAAGTCCGCTGCCTTGGTGTTGAGCGCCGCTGTGCGGCGGGGCCGCGGGAGTTTGCCGCATTGGAGCCACCAGCACAAGGGGTGCTTCGCACGCCCGATTGATGATTGAATGGCTAATCGAAACACGGAACCGACTCTGTCATTCCCGCGAAAGCGGAAATCCAGGCTCTTTCGCGACGTTCCTGGCCCCCCGCCCCCTGGTCAGGTCGAGGGCAGGCTTTGCACGGGGGTGACAATACCGGTTGCATTTGTCCATTCAAGAATCAATAGAGCGAGCGTCTCGATCGCGTCCCATGCTGGAGGCCCAAAGCGCAAAACTTCCCAGGCAGGTCCGCTTCGGACCTGCATTTGACCCTGTCTTTGGAGGGACTGAAACCGTAATGCCGCCCGCCCTGCCAGAGCGTCCGTGGCCTGCGCGACCGCAGTACGTAATTGCCTTCGCACGAGGTCCGTGATAAAGTGCGATGGTGTTTGAAGCCGCGGAGGCTTGTTCCTGATCGCTCCCGAACATAGTCAAGTGTGGAAACCATGGAATGGATGGGATCAGCCGCAAGGCGCAGACGCGCGGTCTCACGCCGGGAATTCTGGAGTCAATGCTCAATCAGTGAAAGGGTTGGCGCCGCGGTTGCACGTAGCGCCGCTGGCTTATGAGGAAGCTTCGTTTCAGCGGGATGGCATCGGGATCGCGCCGTATCATTTCGGGCCGGGACTGAGTCGGCCGTTCCTGTTTCCCAGTGTCGAGCCGTCCGGGACGCGGCAGCTTCTTTCTTACTTCACACTTCACTCTTCACACTTCAAACTTCATACTTCATACTTCCGAAGCTACCGCCTCACGGCGTCACTACAAACAAAGAGGCCCCGGTCGGGCACTCTGTTCGTGCACGGCCGGGGCCTGGATTGACTTGAGCGGCAGACTCAGATCTTCGGGTAGCCGCCGAGGTATTCGGTCTTGGGCAGTTCGCCCGTCAGAGGCAGCGCGTATTCCACGAAGGCCGGCGTGACGCCGTTGCCGTCGGCGTTCAGGAACTCGGCCGGCATCGACTTGGTATGCTCCGCCACATTCTTGAGCTCGGTGCGGAACAGCTCGACGCCGTAGTTCTTGCCGCTACCGGCTCGTTTCATGGCGACCGAGCCGTTGTCCTCGGCCATGGCGTACAGCACCGCCTGGCGGCCGCAGCGACGGGCCTCGTCCACGTCCGTCGCCGACTGCAGGCCGGCGAAGCTCCTCTGCAGGTAGCCGAACGTGTCCGCGCGGACGCGTTTGATCTTGAGACTGTTCTTCACCTGGGCAGACAGGAAGTCGGCCAGGGCCCCGGTGCCGGAGAGTTGGATGGTGCCGTGCGGGTCCTTCTCGGCGTTCTGGGCGATCTTCTTGGCCCAGGTCTCGCCGTCGGCGTCGCACATGCCCTCGCTGACCGCGATCACGCAGCGGCCGAGCTTCTTATAGACTGCTTCGACCTCGCTGAGGAACTTGCCGATCGAGACCGGCCGCTCCGGGAAGTACAGCAAGTGCGGGCCGTCGTCGTCCCGGGTCTTGCCGAGGGCCGCGGCGGCGGTCAAAAAGCCCGCGTGCCGGCCCATGATCACGTCGATCTTCACGCCCGGCAGAGCCCGGTTGTCCAGGTCGTCGCCCATCAGGGCGCAGGCCACGAACCGCCCGGCGGTGCCGAAGCCCGGGCAGTGGTCGGTCACGAGCAGGTCGTTGTCCACGGTCTTCGGGACGTGGAAGGCCCGCAGGTCGTAACGGGCCTCTTCGGCCACGTTGTTGACGATGTACGCGGTGTTGGCGGAGTCGTTGCCGCCGATGTAGAAGAAGTAGCGAATATTGCGTTTCTTGAAGACTTCGAGGATGCGGCGGCAGTACTGCTCGTCGGGCTTGTCCCGGCTGGTCCCCAGGGCCGAGGACGGCGAGGCCGCCACGGTCTCCAGGGTCTGGCCCGAGAGCTTGCCCAGATCGATGAACTCGTCCTTGACCATGCCGGCCACGGCGTGGACGGCCCCGTAGATGTTCTCGATCTCCGGATGTTTCCTGGCCTCTTCGATGACCCCGACGAGCGAGGCGTTGATCACGCCGGTGGGCCCGCCGGACTGCCCTACTACCGCATTTCCTTTTGGTGCGTTTGCCATATTCCAATCTCCATACCAAAGTAGATGAGGGGCCCGTACACCCGGCCGCCCATCAGCCTGTACTCACGTCTGCCTCACAGACCGAGCCATTATACAGGCAACCCGCCGCGACTCAAGAGGCAAGGAAAGAAACCATGGCGAATGAGGCCGGGGCCGAACGCATGGCGGTCTGCCCTCCGGTTCCCCACGTGCGCCGCCGCCAGCACGAAGCGTCCTTGGCTCAATGATCGTGGCCTGCGTAGATCCACATCGGCTCCGTCTTGCCTGCCCGCTCGAATCCGAGTTTGCGGTAGAACTCCAGCGTACCACCGTCGGCGACGAGCATGTGCTGGTGAAATCCCTCGTAACGAGCCATGAGACGTCGCATGATCCCCGTGCCGACACCCTGCCCCTGATACTCCGGCAGGACGAGCAGGTGAGGATAGTAGACGACCAGGTAGCCGTCCGAGATGGCGTTGCCAAGCCCGATGAGCCGTGTGCCGTGCCAGGCGGTGACCAGTGAATGCGACGCGAGCAGCGCCTTGTGCAACAGTTCCGGCTTCCGCGCCGACGACCACTCGTTGGCGCGGTAGAGAGCCAGGACGTTCTCGATCGGCAACTCGCGGGTGTCATCGTAGCGAATGCTGTTGGAATCCATATTCTCCTTTGCGACCGTAAAGACGATAGCACGTCCGACCGGAAGATACAAGCGAATCCGGCTGCACAAACGGACGGGATCTGTTATGCTGGTCGCCAATTGAAGTTGCCAGTACCTGGAGGACATCGATGGCTTCGAGCCGCAAGTACGTCATCATCGGGACTCTTTGCATGTCGCTGACTGCTTTGACGACGACAGGGGACGCCGGTAGCGGGCAGGAGAGCGTGCTGACGTTCTTCGGCTGGTCGGATCAGCACGTGCAGGTTGACGGCAACGGCGAGCACCTGATCCCCGCCATCGACGCGATGAACTCGCTGGCGGGCAAGGCGTATCCCGAGGCCATCGGCGGCGTGGTCGAGAAACCGGCCATCGTGTTCGGGCTGGGGGACATCAGCGAGTGGCCCTCGCGGGCCGCGAGAGACACCTACGAACAACTGATCTCCAAGCGGCTGAAGATCCCCAGCTTCGACATCGCCGGCAACCACGACATCGGCGGCTTGACCCCGAGCGACACCGTGCTCGACTGGATGACACAGCGGCATGGGGCCCTTCGCTACACCTTCGAGAAGTCCGGCGTGGTCTTCATCGCCCTGTTTTCCGAGTACGACGAGAGCCTGAACAATCCCGCCCAGCCGATTTCGAAGCCGGCTCTCGATTATCTGCGAAAGGCCCTGGCAAAAGTACCCGAAGGCAAGCCGGTCGTCGTCGCCACGCATCTGTGTTTCGACGCCATCACCAACCGGGACGAGTTCGTGGACGCCTTTGGCAAGGCGAACGTCATCCTCGTGCTCGGCGGCCACTATCACAAGGCGACTGTGCATCAATACCGAGGATTCAACTTCGTCCAGTGTCCCTCCCCCGAGCCGAAATCCGCCGGCGAGTTCACGGTCTTCCGCATCAGCGAAAATCGTCTCGTCGCCATTCCCTTCAACTACCGCGAGAATCACTGGGCAACGGAAAAGCCCAAGATCCTCGACGTCCCGATCAAAGGCCCGATTGCCGTGCAGCCTCAATAGACTTCATCATGCGTGCCGACGGACAACAATAAAATGGCTTCGAGGCCACTCTCCTGGACGAATTCAAAGACAATCCTCAGATCGCGCCCAGCGATGGACGCCCAGCATCCAGTCAACTCGCCTTTCAGCTTGTGTGTTCGCAATCGGGGATCGAAGGCGTCTTCCGCCAATAGCTTCAGCGTCTCTCGCATTGCCTCTGCGGAGTGAGGGTTCTTCTTGATGAATCGCCTCGCCGCTCGCAGAAAGGCGGGCGACTGAATCAAGACACGGTTCACGATTCGATCTCGCGCATGAGGTCATCAGGCGTGGTCGCAGAGCACTTGCCCTCAGCCAACTCCCGCCTCGCTTGCCGCACTTCGCCCGCGACGCGTTCGCGTCCTCGTTCCGCGAGGCGGCGACGAATGACATCAACCAGTTCCGCCTGCGCCTCATCGGGCAGGCGTTCAACCGCCTCCAACAGCTCGTCAAATCGAATGGGTGGCGTCATGGTTCTGCCTCTCTGCTTCAATCTATGCAACCGGCACTTCCATCGTGAATTCTACCTCAGAATTGCCCGTCGGTCAATCCACGAACCTCGTCTGCGATGGCTTGAATGCCGGCGGCGACGACTTTCGGGTCTTGGGCGTAGCTGACGCGGATGCACTCGTTTGTGTGGGGCCAGGGCTCCTCCAGACCCGGGAAGAAATAGTGGCCCGGCACCACGAGGACGTTTCGCTGCTTGAGCCGCTCGTAGAGCTGCTGGCTCGTGATCGGCAGATTCGGGAACCACAGCCACAGGAAGAAGGCCCCTTCCGGCTTGTGGATGTGATAGTCGAGGCCCTGAAAGCACTCGTGCACTCGCGCGACCGCGTCCCGCATCTTCCGCTCGTAGAACGGCCGCACCACTTCCCGGCTGGCGGCGATGATCTCGCCCGAACGGATCATGTCCGCGACGATCGCAGCGCCGACGCCGCCGGGGGCCAGGCTCATCACAGCGTTGACCCTCGCGACCATCTCGACGATCTCCTCGCGGGCGATCACGATGCCGGTCCGCACGCCGGGCAAACCCAGCTTCGAGAGGCTCATGCAGACGATCGTGTTCGGGTCCCAGATCGGGTCGGCGTCCGTAAAGATGATGTCCGGAAACGGCGTCCCATAGGCGTTGTCGATGATCAGCGGCACGCCCTTGGCGTGAGCCAGGTCGCTGAGCTTCCGGAGCTCCGGGCCGGTCAGGACGTTGCCCGTGGGATTCGTCGGCCGCGAGACGCAGACCGCGCCGATGTCGTCGCCGATTCGGAGCTTGTCGAAATCGATGTGATATTTGAAGACGTGGTCGTCGATGTGCTCGATCCGCGGCTTCTGCGATGTGAACAAGTCGGGCCCCAGCCCGACGTCCGCGTACCCGATGTACTCCGGGCTCAGCTGGAACAGGATTCTCTTACGAATCACGCCCTCGAACTCGCCGGCCAGGAGATTGAACAGAATGAAGAAAGCCGACTGGCTGCCCTGGGTCACGGCGATGTTCCGCCGGCCGATCTCCCAGCCGAACTGTCGCTTCAGCAGGTCCGCGATTGCCTCGCAGAACACGCGGTTGCCCTGCGGCGGATCGTAATTGCCGACGGCCCGGTCGAACCGGCCGCCGTCCTCGAGCATGGCGGCCATGCTGCGACGAAACCGCTGCTGCATCGCAGGGATATGTGCGGGGTTGCCGCCGCCGAGCATGAGCACCTCGTGGTGGCTCGACAGGGCCGCTCCGAGGTCGTCCATGAGCTGTCCGATGCCCGACTGCACCGCGATCTTCTTGCCGAATTTGGATACATTCATAAGACGTATGATGAGGCCCGGCGGTGTGACACGTCAACTGTTTTCGGAAGAACCGATCGCTCTTGTAGGGTGGGCTCTTAGCCCACGCGTCATTCCCGCGTCATTCCCGCGTCATTCCCGCGTCGATACCGTAAACGCGTGGGCTAAGAGCCCACCCTACACGCGAAGGACGTGCCACATTCGCGCATCACACCTGCACGGCCTGTCGTGGCGCGAAGAAATAGAGCCATCTCTCGATGACCTTCTCGCCGCGGATCGCCGAGGCCGCCTTGGCGTAGAGATCCAGTTGTCCGCGATAGGACTCGGCCCGTTTGGCGACTGCGGGGCCCGAGACGTGATCCGTCTTGAAATCGATCACGATCAGTCCGCCGGGAGTCTTCACGAGCAGATCGATGAGTCCCTGGACGACGACAATTTCCTTGGCATCCTGCGGCACGCCGGCGGCCGCCTCGCAGGCGGGCAGGCCATACGTGAACGGCCACTCCTGCCAAACCGTGTGGCGGCTGTCGCACACGATCTCGCCGAGCTCGCTCTCGAAGAAGGCCAGGATCGATTTCGTGTCGATGCCCTTGGCGACATTCTCCGGGATCGCGCCTTCGCCGACGAGCCGGTCGCGGGTCTTCTCGATCATGCGGAGCGTGACAGGCTGCTTGAGATCGAGCGACGAGACCACCAGGTGGGCCGCCGTGCCCACGAGCTTGGCCAGGCGCGATCCCGACAACCCGCACTTGGCCGCGACGAGAACCACCGGCTGGCGATCCATCGCCTCGGAATAATCCCGCTGGACGAACATGTCGTCCTGATGCGTCAGTTTTGTGACCGAGCTCTTGGCCGCCAGTTGGATCGCATAGGAGTGCGGATAGGTTCGCTTCAGGAGGCCCTTGACCTGGGCGAGCATCCGCCGCCCATCCTCGTCGGGCGACTGCCCGGCCTTGGTGAAGAACACCGACTTGGCCTTGGAGGTCCGCAGCGTCATGACATATCGCGAGAGGTCCTTCAACGCGTCCTCCCCGTGGACGCGCAGATCGAACAGGCCCTCGTCGGCGGCCTTATCCGCCAGTCCGGTCTGAAACGCCGAGTGAAGGGCCCGCTGATCGGCCAGGCCGTAGAGGACCCACTCCAGCATGCTCTTGCAGGGCTTGAGCAACCAGGCCGGGACCTGTTCGCCACCCAGGAGCAGACCTTGTGCGAGGATCTTGCCGCAATCTGTCTTCTTTTGCGAAGCGGTCAGGATCAGCCGGTCGCGGGCCCGCGTCGTGGCGACGTACAGGACTCGCATCTCTTCCGCCAGCATCGTCGCCAGCTTCTTCTCGCCGATCACCTCGTGGGCCAGCGAGCGGAGCTTGGTGTTCGACCGCGGATCGATCACCTGCAGGCCGATCGCGCTGTCCGCGTCGGCGGCCAGATCCGCGTAGATGTCCTGCTTGTTGAACTGCGTCTCCAGCTCCGCGAGGAACACGACGGGGAATTCGAGCCCCTTGCTCTTGTGGACGCTGAGAATCCGTACGGCGTTGCCCGCCACGCTGCCCGGCTGGGCCGGGGCCCAGTCCTGCCCCGCTTCATCGAGCCGTTCGAGGAAGTCGACGAATCGCGTCATTGACGCGACGCCGGAATTGCTGGCGAAGCCCTCGAACTGCACGGCCCGGTCGTGGAGCCGCAGCAGGTTGGCCTTGCGGGCCTGGCCATTCGGCAGTGCCGAGACAAATGCCAGAAACCCGCTCTGACGGTAGATTCGCCAGATGAGACTCGCCAGGAGCCCCCGGCGTGCGAGGTTTCGCCACTGTTCGAGCCGCTCGAAGACTCCGACGAGCTTGGCCTTCAGATCGGCGTCCGGCCCCCTGTCGCGATAGCGCACGGCGCAGGTGTGGAAATCGGCGTGCCTGTCCTTGTCCCGGCTGAAGATCCGGATCTTCGCCAGCTCCGTGTCGGTGACATTGAACAACGCGCTGCGAAGCACGGTCGCCAGCTCGATATCGCGGCGCGGATTGTCGAGGATCTTCAGCAGGGAGATCACGTCGCGAACCTCGGTGGCCTCGAAGTAGCCGGCGGTCGCGTCGCAGCTCACGGGAATTCCCGCCAGCCGCAGGATCTCGACGTAATCGTTGGCCTTCTGGGCCAGCGACCGCATGAGAATGACGATGTCGCGATACTCGACGTCGCGGGGCTCGCCGCCGCTCTTGTCCTGGATTTGGAACTCGGCCTTGCCGGTTTCGGCTCCCACGATCTCGCGGATGCGCCGGGCGATCAGGGCCGCCTGCCGCTGGCGGGCGTTGACCAGGGCCAGATCCTCCGATTGCGGACCGTCATCGTCGCCATCATTAGAACCTCGCCGGGGGCCGCCTTCGTCGAGGATATGCATCTCGACGATCGGCCCGCTGCCGCCCGTCCGTCTTCCGTCCTCCGTCTTCTGTCCTCCGTCCGGCGGCGCCTGGAGCCTCGCGGTCTGGTCGTAGTTGACGTGGGCGATCTCCGCGGTCATGATCCGGCCGAAGAGCTTGTTGACGAAGTCGAGAATGCCCTTGGCCGAGCGGAAGTTGTAGTTGAGGTCCACGCGGAATCCGCAGGACGGGTCCTTGGGGCTCGGCGACGCGGGCCGCAGCCGCTCCAGGAAGATCGTCGGCTCGGCCCCCCGCCAGGAGTAGATGCTCTGCTTGACGTCGCCGACGACAAAGACGTTGTTGCCCGAGCTCAGCGCGTCGAGGATCGACTGCTGCACCGGGTTGATGTCCTGATACTCGTCCACGAAGATGCACTTGAACCGCTTGCGGAGGGCCAGGGCTGTCTCGGAGGGACTCAGCCGCTCGCCGGTGGGGTTCTCTGTGGTCAGGAGCCGCAGCGTGTAGCGTTCGAGGTCCGCGAAGTCCAGGCCTTTGAGCTTGCTCTTTCGCTGGGCGTACGACGTGTTGAAGTGCCGCACCAACTCGACAAGAACGTTGGTCTGGAGACTCGTCGAGCGGCCCACCACGTCCAGGTAGGTCGGGTTGAGGATTGCCAGGTCGTTGAGCTTCAGGAAAGCGTCGATGGCGGACCGCTGGAGATCATCGAGAATCTTCGCCACCATCTCGGGAGCCCCTTTGGGCGAGCTGAATCGCGGCTTGTGGAACGTGCGAATCCGCTCGGCGCAGCGAGGCCAGTTCCTGGCGTCGAGACTGTCGAAACACGCCGCGACCGGCTCGATCAGATTCTCCTCGACGATCATGCCCCAGCCGCCGTCGGGGACGTGGTCCTCATACAACATCCTGGCCAAACGCAACTGGGCGAGGATCGTGCGAATCCGCTCGCGGACGATCTGCTGCTGCTCGCGCCCCAGGTCGCTCGTGGACGGATCGA